>NZ_JAAGNB010000323.1:0-570 GCF_010550475.1 Amycolatopsis sp. SID8362 | reverse complement strand
GCGGCTGGTGCTCGTCGGCAGGCGGGGGATCGACGCGCCCGGTGCCGCCGGGCTCATCGGCGAACTGACCGCGCTCGGCGTCGAGGCGGTCGTGGCCGCCGGCGACGTGGCCGAGCCCGGTTTCGTGGCGGACGTGCTGCGGGCGATCCCCGCCGGGCAGCCGCTGATCGGGGTGGTGCACGCGGCCGGCGTCCTGGACGACGGCGTGCTCGAAGCGCAGACACCGGCACGGGTTTCCGCCGTGCTCCGCGCCAAAGTGGACGGTGCGGAGGCGCTCGACAGGCTTACCCGGGACCACGACCTGGCCTGGTTCGTCCTGTTCTCCTCGGTCGCCGGGATCGTCGGCGCGGCCGGGCAAAGCGGGTACGCCGCGGCGAACAGCGCCCTCGACGCGCTCGCCGCCCGGCGCCGTTCCCGCGGCCTGCCCGCGGTTTCCCTCGCCTGGGGCCAGTGGGCGCTGTCCAGCGCGATGACCGGCAAGCTCGGTGACCGCGACCGCGGCCGCATCGAGCGGGCCGGCATCCGGCCGCTGTCCACAGAGGACGCGCTCGCCGCATTGGACGCCGCGAT
>NZ_JAAGNB010000263.1:0-2275 GCF_010550475.1 Amycolatopsis sp. SID8362 | reverse complement strand
CGCCCGGAAACGGGGGCTGCCCGTCACGGTGGTCGAGGCGGCGCCGTCCCCGCTGGCCCGGGCGATCGGCGAGCCGGCGGGCTCGGCCTGCGCCGCGTTGCACGCCGCCAACGGAACGGTCCTGCGTTGCGGCGTCTCGGTGACCGGCCTCGAGGGTGCCGGCCGGGTCGAGCGGGTGCTGCTCTCCGACGGCACCGTCCTGCCCGCCGACCTGGTGGTGGTCGGCGTCGGCGCGGAGCCGGCCACCGGCTGGCTGGCCGGGTCCGGTCTCGCGGTTCAGGACGGCGTGGTCTGCGACCGGACGCTCGCCGCCAGTGCCGCGGGCGTCTACGCGGCCGGGGACGTCGCCCGCTGGTGGAATCCCCTCTTCGGCCGGTCCATGCGGCTGGAGCACTGGACGAGCGCGGCGGAGCAGGGCGTCGTCGCGGCGCGCAACGCCGTGTCCCGCGGGGTCGCCGAGCCGCACGAGACGGTCCCGTACTTCTGGTCGGACTGGTACGGCACCCGGATCCAGTTCGTCGGTGTGCCCGAAGGCGACCAGGTCGAGTCGTTCGGCGACGGCGACCGGTTCGTGACGCTCTACCGCGACGGTGACCGGCTGGCCGGCGCACTCGCCGTCAACCGGCCGTCGCTGACCATGAAGTACCGCGCACTGATCAGGAGGCGGGCCGGCTGGGCCGAGGCACTGGGGCTCGTGGCGCGGGGACGCGCCGCCGCCCGCTGAACCGCCGCCGCAGGAGAGGGGAGACACGCGTGCGCAAGGTTCTCATCGCCAACCGCGGCGAAATCGCGGTCCGGATCGCGCGAGCCTGCGCGGACAGCGGGCTGGCCAGCGTCGCCGTCTACGCCGAGCAGGACCTGGACGCCCGGCACGTGCGGGTGGCCGACGAGGCACACGCGCTGGGTGGCCGGACGGCGGCCGAGAGCTACCTCGACGCCGGCAAGCTGCTGAAGGCCGCCAAGGACTCCGGCGCGGACGCGGTGCACCCGGGATACGGGTTCCTGTCGGAAAAAGCGGACTTCGCGCAGGCGGTGCTCGACGCGGGTCTGGTGTGGATCGGGCCGCCGCCCGCCGTCATCGCCGCGCTGGGCGACAAGGTCCGGGCGCGGCAGGTCGCCGAGCGGGCCGGTGCCCCGCTCGCCGCCGGGACGGCCGGACCCGTCACCGGCGCCGCGCAGGTGGTGGCCTTCGCCCGCGAACACGGCTTGCCGATCGTGATCAAGGCCGCGCTCGGCGGCGGCGGCCGGGGGCTCAAGGTCGCCCGCACCCTCGAGGAAATCCCCGAGCGGTACGAATCGGCGGTCCGCGAGGCGGTCCGCGTCTTCGGCCGGGCAGAGTGCTTCGTCGAGCGGTACCTGGAAAACCAGCGGCACGTCGAGACCCAGTGCCTGGCCGACGCGCACGGCACCGTCGTGGTCGTGTCCACTCGCGACTGTTCGCTCCAGCGCCGGCACCAGAAGCTGGTGGAGGAGGCGCCGGCGCCGTTTCTCTCCGCCGCCCAGGAGGATCTGCTGCGGTCGGCTTCCAAGGCGATCCTGCGCGCGGCCGGGTACGTCGGCGCCGGCACGTGCGAGTTCCTGGTCGGCCGAGACGGGGAGATCTCCTTCCTGGAGGTCAACACCCGGCTGCAGGTCGAGCACCCGGTGACGGAGGAGATCACCGGCATCGACCTGGTCCGGGAAATGTTCCGGATCGCCGACGGCGAGCCGCTCGGCTACGACGATCCCGAACCCCGTGGCCACGCCATCGAATTCCGGATCAACGCCGAGGACGTGGCCCAGGACTTCCTGCCGGCGGCGGGCGTGCTCACCGGCTGGCGCCCGCCGTCGGGTCCCGGCGTGCGGCTCGACTCCGGCTACGGCCGCGGCGACACCGTGCCCCAGGAGTTCGATTCCCTGCTCGCCAAGCTGGTCGTCACCGGAGCGACCCGGCGGCAGGCTCTCGAACGCGCCCGCCGCGCGCTGGCGGAGTTCGAGGTGACGGGCGTGCCCACCGTGCTGCCCTTCCACCGGGCGCTCGTCGGCGACCCCGCGTTCGCCGGCGCGCCCTTCGCGGTGCACACCCGCTGGATCGAGACCGGCTTCGCGCACGACATCCCGCCGTACGACGGGGAAATCGCGGCGGCGCCCGCCGTCGAGCGGGAGACGATCACCGTCGAGGTCGGCGGCACCCGCGTGGAGGTGCGGCTGCCCGGCGGGTTCGGCCCCGCTGCCGGGGACCAGCCGGTGCCGAGCACGGGGCCGAGACGGGCCGTCCGGCGCCCGGGCGCGGCGG
>NZ_JAAGNB010000208.1:0-1825 GCF_010550475.1 Amycolatopsis sp. SID8362 | reverse complement strand
GTGCCGGCTCCGCCAAGGCGAGTGGCGCCGGGCGGGACCAGACCGGCCTGCGGCCCGGTGCCCCGGCGCAGTCCGGCGCGCCGCGCCGCAAGGCGGACGAAGAGCGCCGCGGCAAGCACTTCAAGGACCTCGACACCCCGACGGTCTTCGAGTCGGATGAGAAGACGGCGCCACCGACGATCGGCGAGCGAAACAGCAAGTAGCCGCCCCGTGGTTCAATTCCCCGGCTCGAGGACAGTGCGGTCGAACGGGCCACCGTGCCGGGCCGCGTAAGAGATCGCCTCGTTGACGTCGTCGAGGGCGAACCGGGTGATGCGCTCGGGTGCGAGGTCCAAGGCTCCCGTCGCCACGAGCCGGATCATGCCCGGGTTCGCGGTGCGGGGGTACATCCACTGGCCGCGGACCGTCACCGAGTTGCGCATGATCCACGGATACGGCAGCGCGAAGTCCGCGCCGCCCAGCATGCCGACGCCGCCCATCAGGACCACTCGCCCGTATTCGCGCACCGTCATGGCCGCGGCGCGGGACGCCGTGGCGGGGGCTTGGGGTGGCAGCAGGTCGAGGACCAGGTCGATGGGGCCGTCGGCGGCCGCGGTCATCGCGGTGCGGTCGGTGTCCTCCGCTCCCGTCAGCTCCACCGGGCTGACGCGCGGGCCGAAGCGGTCCGCCAGCAGGTCGAGGGCGGCTCGGTTGCGGCCTGGTGCCACCACGTGGCCGGCGCCCATCGCGAGGGCGACGGCCACCGCGCTGCTGCCGAGGTTGCCCGTCGCTCCGCTGATGAGCACCGTCTCGCCGGCCTCGAGCCGGCCGGCCAGCAGGCCGCCGTACGGAATCGTGTGGACGCCGAGGGCGGACCAGCTCGCGGGCTCGGCTCCCGGTGGCAGGCGGTACACGTTCTCGGTCGGGACCCGCATGAGTTCGGCGAACGGGCCGTCGTGCAGGTAGCGGGACAGCCGGGCGCCGCCCTCGCCGCGGGAGCTCCAGCCCTGCAGTGTGATGTCCGGGGTCAGGGCGTCGTCGCGGGCGCGGACCGTCGAATCGCACCAGACCACGTCGCCCACCGCCAGCTTGGTCGCGTCCGGGCCCACCCGGGTCACCCGGCCGATGCCCCCGACGCCCGGCACCACCGGAGGTTCCAGCGGGTAGCGCCGCTGCCCGCCGAACACTTCGGCCGCGTAGGGCGGGACGCAGGTCGCCAGGACCTCGACCAGCACCTCGCCGGGACCGGCTGCCGGGTCGGGGACCTCGCCCACCACGAGCGGGGAACCGAACGCCGTCAATGTCGCTGCACGCATGGAAAAACCCTTCTGTCGTCCTCCGCCACGCTAAGCACGGCAAGGGCATGCGGGAAGCGCTGATCGAGCATCTCTGGTATGCGTGGTCGGCATGGACTTCTCGAGCGCCAGCCTCCGGGTGCTGTGCCGGATCGCCGAATGCGGCAGCTTCACCGCGGCCGCCGCTCAGCTGGGCTACACGCAGTCCGCGGTCTCGCGCCAAGCCGCCGCGCTCGAACGCGACGCCGGCGCGACGCTGTTCGAACGGCGGACCGACGGGGTGCGGCTGACCCGGCGCGGATTGACGTTGCTGCGCCACGCCCGCGCGATCCTGGCTTCGGTCGACGCGGCCGCGGGCGACCTCGCCGGTGAGGCTCCCCGCACGGAGCAGGTGCGGCTCGGCTCGGTCCCCAGTGCGGGGCCGGTGCTCCTGCCCGCCGCACTCGCCCGGCTCACCGCGACCGCGCCGCAAGTCCTCGTCACCACCCGCGAAGGCACCACGCCCGGCCTGGTCCGCGCGCTGCGCTCCGGTTCGCTCGACCTGGCCCTGC
>NZ_JAAGNB010000161.1:0-2030 GCF_010550475.1 Amycolatopsis sp. SID8362 | reverse complement strand
CGGCCGCGCCCGATTTCCGGGGCCTGGCCACACATCTGGAGTCGTTCTCGGCCGCCGGACGCGAGCTGGGCGTGACCGTCGCGCGCACGCCGGTGCACCCGGTGACACCGCCGCCGGGTGCCGTGTCCGCGTTCGCCGCCGCGCTGGGTGGCCGGTGAAACTGCCCGCCGTACCGGGGATCACCCCGGTGAACCTGGACTCGGTCGAGCGCACCACGGCCGAGCTGCACGCGCTCATGGCGCGGCTGCGCGGCCCCGGCGCCGCCCGCGACCTCGGTCTCGAAGCGGCCGCCGTGCAGTCCGCGGAAATCGCCCACGAGCAGCGAGCGGGCCTGCTGGCGCTGGTCGAGCACCGCGACGCGGACCCGGCACTGCTGATCGCCGGCGTCGTCCCGGTGGACGTCCCGCTCGAAGAAGCCGCGGACCTGCGGCACTTCGTCGCGGACACGACCCCGGGCCTGCGCGAGGTGAGCAGCGCGCGGACCGGCCGCGGCTACCCGGTGGTGATCGTCGAGCGGATCGGCCTGTCCGGCGCGCAGCTGCAGGCCCTCGTGCTCGACCCGGACCGCCCGCGCGCGGCGGTGTTCACCCTGCACTCCCCCGGCGGCCGGGGCTGGCTGGAGGTCGCCGGGCTGGCCGGGACGCTCGTGGCCGGCGTCGACCTCACCCCCGCAGCGCCCGCTCCCGGTATTCGCGCGGGGTCTGCCCGGTCGCCCGGCGGAACGTCCGCGAGAAGTGCGGGGCGCTGGTGAACCCGCAGTCCCGCGCGACTTCCGCGATCCCCCGGCCCGCTTTGGCGGGGTCGGCGAGCACGGCCTTCGCACGTTCGACCCGCAGGCCCTTGAGCCGTTCGGAGACGCCTTGGCCGTCGTCGAACAGCTGGTACAGCCGGCGCCGCGAGATGTACAGCGCTTCGGCGATCTTGTCCGCGGTCAGCGACGGGTCGGCCAGGTGCGCGCGCATGTACTCCAGCGCCTCGCGCCGCCGTGCCGCGAGCGCGTCGACCCGGTCGAGCTCGACGCGCAGCGCGCTCCGCAGCACCAGTTCGGCCAGGCCCAGCAGGTGGTGGGCCAGCCCGTGCGGGTCGAGCCGCGGCCCGGCCGCCAGCACGTGCGCCACCGCGCTCGCGAACAGCGCTCGCAGCGGCGCCTCGACCTCGACCGGCCGGAACATCAGCGGCCGCAGCTCGGCGAACGAGATCGACAGCTTCGCCGCCGCGACCGTCAGCATGACGACCCCGCGGTCGGAGGGCAGCAGGTGCAGCGTCGCGTCGGCGAACGTCAGCTTCGCCCCGGACTCGGCGACCGCTTTCGGCACCGGGCAGCGGAGCAGCAGCTGGATGTCTTCGGGGGCACCGGCGGCGCCGCCGAGGATCGCCGCCCGCGCCGCCGCCGCGCCCGAAGCGCGGACGACGAGGTACCCGCTCGCGGGTACGTCCACCGGGTACGGCTCGGCCATCGGCACCATCGTGCCCGACGGCGGCCGCCCACGACGGGAAGGGGGACCGTGGCGCGCCGCACCACGACGGCGGCGGGGGTAGTCCTGTCGCATCTCGAATTCGATCTCCTCTGGGCGGACCTGGGACCGGGCGGGCCGCCACCGCACCCGTTCGACGTGCCCGCGCACGGCCGCACCCACGCCGAGCGCGACGACCTGGGCGTCCGCGTCTTCGCGAGCCTCGCCGAAGCCGGCCTCACCGACGGCGACGACGTCGCCCCGGAGCTGGCCGACCTGTTCACGGTGCTGGGTTCGCCGATGCTGAGCGTCGATGCACTGGTGCTCGGCGAGGCGCCGTGGCGGCTGCTGGCGGCGGTCCGGGACGCGGCGGGCGTGCTCGCCGTGCTCGACGAACGCGACCTGGTCCTCGAGCCGGTCCGCCCGGACGGCTTGGTGCCCGCGGTGGTGCGAATGCTGGGTGAGCAGCCGCCGGGCCCGGGCGACCAGCTGCGGCTGCCCCGGGCGGCGTACGCAGCGGCGATGGATGCTTACGCGCGTAGCGGGTACGACGCGTTCGAGCGGGCGCTGGGCGCG
>NZ_JAAGNB010000123.1:0-441 GCF_010550475.1 Amycolatopsis sp. SID8362 | reverse complement strand
GACCCCGCCGTCGGCCCAGACGTGCTTGCCCAGCTCGCGCGCGGCGGCCGCGCAGTCGGCCACCGCGGAGAACTGCGGGCGGCCGACGCCGGTCATCATCCGGGTCGTGCACATCGCGCCCGGCCCGACGCCGACCTTGACGACGTCGGCGCCGGCCTGGATCAGGTCGCGCGTGCCCTCGGCGGTGACCACGTTCCCGGCGACGACCGGGACCTTCGGCGACACCGACCGGACCGCCTTCAGCGCGGCGATCATCTTCTCCTGGTGCCCGTGCGCGGTGTCCACGACCAGCACGTCGACGCCGGCGCCGAGGACCGCTTCGGCCTTCGCGGCGACGTCGCCGTTGACGCCGACCGCGGCGGCGACGCGCAGCTTGCCCGCGCTGTCGACCGCCGGGGTGTAGATGTCCGCGCGCAGCGCCCCGACGGCGGTCAGCACGCC
>NZ_JAAGNB010000084.1:0-1630 GCF_010550475.1 Amycolatopsis sp. SID8362 | reverse complement strand
CTTCGGCGTTGCTGGCCGGGGTCGCGGGCGCGGACCGCGTCGTCGGCGAACCGGCCGAAGCGGCGGCGATCGTGCGCTGCTGCGGGTACCTGCCGCTGGCTATCCGGATCGCCGGGGCGCGGCTGGCCGGGCGGCAGGCGTGGAGCCTGCGGACACTGCACGACCGGCTCGCCGACGAGTCGAGCCGGCTGAGCGAGCTGCGCGTCGGCGACCTCGGCGTCCGGCCGAGCTTCGAGCTAAGCCTGCGTCAGTTGCCGGCGCGGGCGCGGACCGCGTTCTGCCGGACGGCGGTGCTGGGCGCGCAGGACTTCCCGAGCTGGGTGGTCGACGCGGTGCTCGGCCGCGAGGACACGCACGAGGTGCTCGACGTGCTCGTCGACGCCAACCTGGTTTCGCTCGCCGGGCGGGACGCGGGCGGCCAGCCGCGCTACCGGCTGCACGACCTGCTTCGGTGCTATGCGGCGGAATTGCTGGCGGAGGAACCGGCTTCGGTGCGGCGGGAAACGCTTTCCCGCGTGCTGTCGGTGCTGCTGGCGCTGGCGAAGACGGCCGCCGCGGACCTGCCTCCCGCGTTCGGCGCGATGACGGGACCCGCGCTGCCCGCCGCGAGCCCGAAGCTGCCCGCCGCGCCGCTGGAGTGGTTCACGGCCGAACGCAAGCTGCTCGCCGGCGCGGTCCAGCTCGCGGCGGACGCGGGCCTCGACGAGCTGGCCTGGCAGCTGACGGCGGCGGCGGTCCCGTTCTACGACCTGCGCGGCGCGTACGACGACTGGCGCCGCAGCCACCTGACCGCCCTTGCGGCGGTCGAGGCGGCGGGGAACATCGCGGGCGCGGCGGTGCTGCACCGCGGCCTCGGCCAGGTCCGGCTGTACCACGACGAATACGAGGCGGCGGTGGCCGACATGGACCGCTCGGCGGCGCTGTTCCGCTCACTGGGCGACGTCCGCGGCGAAGCACTGGCCGTGGCGGGCCTCGGCACGGTCGCGCGGGTCCGCGACCACCCGCGCGAGGCCCTTTCCTGCTACCGGCGGGCCCTGACCGGCCTGGAGCAGGCGGGCGACCAGACCGGCGTGGCGCAGATGCGCAACGCGATCGGCTCGACGTACGCGCTGCTGGGCGAGTTCACCGAGGCGGACACGTGGCTGCGGCGCGCCCGCGACCTGGCGCGCGAGATCGCGGACCCGCACCGCGAGGCGAAGGTCCTGACCGAGCTGGGCACCCTGCACCGCGACGCCGGCCGGCTGCCGGATTCCCTGGCGTGCCTGCGGCTGGCGCTGAGCATCCTGGAGGACCTCGACGACGAGCGCTGCAGCGCGTACGCGTTGCTGGGCATCGGGCAGACGCTGCTGGCGGCGGGCGAGCCGGTGCAGGCGCGAGGGGTGTGCGACCGGGCGCTGCGGGTGTTCCGGGAAACCGGGAACCGGCAAGGGGAAACGACGGGGCTGGCGTTGCTGGAGCAGGCCCAGCGGAGGCGGAGTCCCTCGACGGTGACCCGGGCTTGAGCCGGGCGGGTTCGGCGCGCGGTGTGGCCGGGTGCTGCGCGGCGTCGGTGCCGTTGATCCCGGGCGCGGCCGCGTGTGCGCGGGCCGGTGCCGTTGAGCTGTGTGGTGCGTCGGCCGGTGCCGCTGGG
>NZ_JAAGNB010000030.1:0-1590 GCF_010550475.1 Amycolatopsis sp. SID8362 | reverse complement strand
CCCGGCCAGCTCGGCCGGGACCGCGGGCTGCTCGCCGACCTGCTCGAACGAGAGCGCGTCGGCCCCGGGCGGGCGCACGGTCTGGGCCCCGCCGACGACGACAGCCGCGGCGGCGTACCGCTGGGTGGGGACCCCGGCCCGCAGGCCGGATTCCATGAGGACCCCGCAGGCCGCCACGAGGGCGGTCCCGCACAGGATCGCGATGAAGGCGCCGGCGAACCCGCCGAGCCTGCTCCGGATCGTCTGCCAGGCGAGGGACAGCACGCTCACCACTCCCCGAGGTGCGTCATCCGCTCCGCGACCCGCTCGGGGGTCGGGTGCGGGAGGTGACCGGCCAGCTTGCCGTCGGCCAGGAACAGCACGCCGTGCGCGGCCGAAGCCGCGACCGGGTCGTGGGTGACCATCAGGACGGTCTGCCCCATGCCCTCGACGACGTCGCGGAGCAGGTCCAGCACCTGCCGCCCGGTGCGGGTGTCGAGCGCGCCGGTCGGTTCGTCGGCCAGCACCGCCTCGGGCCGGGTGACGAGCGCCCGCGCGATCGCGACGCGCTGCTGCTGCCCGCCGGACAGCTCGGCCGGCCGGTGTTCCAGCCGCTTCGCGATGCCGACGCCCTCGACGACCTCGCGCAGCCACCGCGGGTCCGGCTTCTGCCCGGCCAGCCGCAGCGGCAGCGTGATGTTCTGCAGCACGTTCAGCGCCGGCAGCAGGTTGTAGGCCTGGAAGACGAACCCGATCCGGGTCCGCCGCAGCCGCGTCAGCGCGCTCTCCTTGAGCCTGCCGATTTCGGTGCCGCCCAGCAGCACCCGCCCCGACGTCGGCCGGTCCAACCCGGCCGCGCAGTGCAGGAAGGTGCTCTTGCCGGAGCCGGACGGCCCCATCACCGCGGTGAACGAGCCCCGCGCCACCCCCGCCGAGACCCCGTCGAGCGCGGTGACCGCGCCGTCACCGGAGCCATACACCTTCCGCACGCCGGCCAGCTCCACGGCATACGCTGTCGTCATCGTGTTCCCCTTTGCTTGCGTCCCAACGAAAACTAGGCGGCTGGGACCGCGGGTTCGATCCCGTGGACGGGTGGATCGGGGGTAGCGCCAGCACCACCACGGCGGTGGGGTGGGACACTGGCGGCGTGACGACCCGCCTGCGCGAGTGCTGGTCGGCGGCTCGTTACCTCGTGGTCGGCGCCGGCACGTCGCTGTTGTCGATCTTCGCCCTCGTGGGGCTCTTCGCCGTGCTCCTGCTGTGCCCGTTCGGCGTCGGGATCCCGTCGCTGGCCCCGGCGATCCGGCTGTCGCGGTGGCCCATCGGGGTCGACCGCCGCCGGGCCGCGCGAGCGCTCGGCACCCCGATCCCCGAGCCCTACCGGGACGGCTCCCCGCTGAAGGACCCGGCCACCCGCCGCGACCTCGCGTGGCTCGCGATCCACGCCGCGACCGGGCTGTTCCTCGGCTCGCTGGCGGTCGGGCTCCCGCTCGGCGTGGTCCAGCAGCTCGTCACGGCGTTCGGGTGGCCCGCGGTGCCCGGCGGGATCGAAGGTTCGGTCGGGCTGGTCGTGAACTCGTGGCCGCGCGCCGGGCTGACGCTCCTCGTCGC
>NZ_JAAGNB010001414.1:0-23394 GCF_010550475.1 Amycolatopsis sp. SID8362 | reverse complement strand
GCGACGCCCGCAGGACGCCCGCCGCCTCGGTGACCGAACGCCGGTCCGGGCGCGGGCGGGGCGGGCGGTGCGTGACCGGCGCGAACAGCGCGTCCGGGAAGTCGTACGTCTCCGCCTGGACGTCCTGCGGCAGCGCCAGGACCACCGGCCCGCTGTCCGCCGGGTCCGTGAGCACTCGCGTGACCTGCGGCAACGTCGAGAGCAGCTGCTCGGGCCGGGTGATCCGGTCGAAGTAGCGCGAGACCGCGCGGAAGGCGTCGTTCACCGTCGCGGTCGCGTCGCCGAAGGGCTCGATCTGCTGCAGCACCGGGTCCGGCGCGCGGCCGGTGAACGTGTCGCCCGGCAGCAGCAGCACCGGCAGCCGGTTCGCGTGCGCGACCCCGGCGGCGGTGACCATGTTCAGCGCGCCCGGCCCGATCGACGACGTCGCGACGCCGACCTGCCGCCGGTGCGTGGCCTTCGCCAGCCCGACCGCGGCCAGCGCCATGCCCTGCTCGGTGTGCCCGCGCCAGACCGGGATCTCGCCGCGGTGCTCTTCCAGCGCCGTCCCGAGGCCGAGGACGTTGCCGTGCCCGAAGATCGCGAACACGCCGGGGAACAGCGGGACCTCCGCGCCGTCCAGGGTTTCCGAGCGCTGGGCGAGGAGCCAGCGGACCAGCGCCTGAGCCGTCGTCAGCTTCACCGGACCCGCCCTTCGTGACTCGTGACGGGACAGCGCGGGTCGAGGTCCTGCGCCGCCCAGGTGTCGCGGACCCAGCCGTGCGCGGGGTCGTCGCAGAACGCCATCGACCGTTCGTCGGCCGGCCCGGCCAGGACGTTCAGGTAGTACATCGGGTAACCGGGCGCGGCCACGCACGGGCCGTGGTAGCCGCGCGGGATCAGGAAGACGTCGTGGTCGCGCACGGCGACGTCCTCGTCCAGGTCGCCGTCGGCGGTGTAGGTCCGGTGCAGGCCGAAGCCCTCGCGAGACGGTGTCACGCCGTCGCGGCCGGCGATCCGGAAGTAGTAGATCTCCTCGTTGACGACTTCGCACTCGGTGGCTTCGTCGTGCTTGTGCGGCGGGTACGACGACCAGTTGCCGCCCGGCGTGATCAGCTCGCACGCGTTGAGCTTGTCGGCGTGGTCCCAGACCCCGGGCACGCCGAAGTTGGTCACCTGCCGGGTCGCCTGCCCGGCCCCGCGGACCTCGACCGGGACTTCCTCGGCCGGCCCGTACTTCGCGGCGAGGCGGCGGGTGCAGCGCGCCATCGGCAGCGCCACTTCGAGACCGTCCGTTGTCGACAACTCGACTTCGGCTTCCCGGGGCACGTACGCGAAGTCCGTCACACGCGCGAAGACCGACGAACGGCCGCGCAGCTCGAAGGCCTGCCCGTCGACGCGGACGGTCGCGGAGCCCGACAGCGGCAGCACGAAGGCCTCGAACTCGCCGGTGTGCAGGACCCGCGTCTCGCCGGCGGCCAGGGACAGCACCCGCAGGCCGGTGTACGTCCAGCCCGCGCTGTCCGGGGTCAGCCGGACCGGGTCCGTGTCGTCGGACAGTGTCCCGAGTGGACGGTGGAGCTTGCTCACTTCGCGGCCTCCAGTGCTTTCGCGGCGGCGTCGACGGCAGTGCGGGTGGTTCCGCGGGGCGGGTGGAGCAGGGTGCGGCCGATGACGAGGCCGCGGACGACCCTGTGCGCCAGCGACGAGTCGGACGGCACGCCGCTCAGCACCACCGGGAGCGTCGTGGCGTCCAGGGCGGCGGCCGGGCACCTCGGCGGCAGCTTCAGCCAGGTGTGTGCCGACGTCGTCCCGAGGCCGGATGCGATCGTGACCGCCACCGCCAGCGATGCGGAGTTCTCCCGCAGGTCGATCAGGGCGACCAGGCCGTAGGCGGCGAGTTCGGTGACGGTGTCGGCGCAGGTCTGCAGGGCCGGGTCGGCCAGGCTCAGCCGCAGCTCGCCGCCGTCCAGCCCGCAGTCGACCAGCGTCCGGGCGTCGTAGCCGGTGAACCGGCCGTCGGGGTTCATCGACCCGAAGACGACCTTGTCGTGCAGCGCGCCGAGCAGGAGCAGCTCCTCGACGACGTCCGGGGTGGCGAGGACGCCGTCGACCGCCGGGTTCTCCAGCGCGACCAGCAGCCGCTCCAGCAGCGTCCGCCGGTTGAACGGGTCGTCGCCGGGACCCAGCGCCTCGGCGGCGATGAGGAACAGGGTTCCGTTGTCGGACAGCAGTTCCGAGCGCCGCTTGCGGGTCGCGTACGCCTGCCGGACCGCGCCCGGGTTGGTGGCCCGGGTGTGCAGGAGGTCGCGCCAGCGGTCGTCGGTGAGCATCACAGCAGCTCCTCGATCTCCCCGGCGGACGGCATGGCGTCGGCGCAGGCCAGCCGGGACGCCACCAGCGCGCCCGCCGCGTTCGCGTACTCGGCGATCCGGACCGGGTCCCAGCCGGACAGCAGCCCGTGGATCAGGGCGCCGCCGAAGCCGTCGCCGGCACCGAGGCCGCAGACGACCTCGACCCGTCGCGGCGGCACGGTCCAGCGCCCGTCCGGGGTCGCCACGAGCACGCCCTCGGCGCCCTTCTTGATCACCGCGAGCCGCAGCCCGCGGTCGAGCATCCGGTCGGCGGCGGCGTCCGGGTCCGCGGTGCCGACGGCGACCTCCACCTCGGCGCGGTTGCCGACCGCGACGGTGACGTGGTCGAGCATCGCGCCGATCTCTTCGCGGGCCTGCTCCACCGACGGCCAGAACATCGGCCGGTAGTCCAGGTCCAGGACGGTGTGCTCACGGCGTTCCCGCGCCTCGAGGATCTTCCGCTGGGTGGCTCGCGCCGGCTCGGCGGAGACGCCGGTGCCGGTGACCCACAGCAGCGGCACCGACGTGACGACGTCCCAGGGCACGTCTTCGTCGGTCAGCGTGAGGTCGGGGGCGATGGGGGAGCGGTAGAACAGCAGTGGCGGGTCCGCGGGTGGGTTCAGCTCGCAGAACACCACCGGCGTCTGCAGGTCTTGGGCCGTGCCCACGAAAGCCGGCGAGACGCCGAAGCCGTCGAGGGCCTGCCGGACGTAGTCGCCGAAGCCGTCCGGGCCGACCTTGGTGAGCACCGCCGCCGACCGGCCGAGCCGCGCGGCGGCGACCGCGACGTTGGTCGCGGTGCCGCCGAGCGACTTGGCGAAAGTGCTGACGCCGGCCAGGGGGACACCGCTCTGCTCCGGGTAGAGGTCGACACCCACCCGGCCGATCGTCAGCGCTTCGAGACTCACGCCTTCTCCACCTGCCGCAGCTCGTGTTCGAGGGCTTCCAGTTCCGCGCCGCCCGCCATCTGCCGGGTCAGCTCGTTGATGTCGATGTCCTTCTTCTCGTACGACCCGAGCGGCGCACCCCGCTTGAGCAGCAGGAACCGGTCGGCGACCGGGTAGGCGTGGTGCGGGTTGTGCGTGATCAGCACGACGCCGAGCCCGCGGTCGCGGGCCTGGGCGACGTACTTGAGCACCACCCCGGCCTGCTTGACGCCGAGCGCGGCGGTCGGCTCGTCGAGGATCAGCACCTTCGCGCCGAAGTACACCGCGCGCGCGATCGCGACGCACTGGCGCTCGCCGCCGGAGAGCGTGCCGACCGGCTGCTCGACGTCCCGCAGGTCGATGCCCATGTCGGACAACGCCTTCTTGGTCGTCTCGCGGCCCTTCTTCCGGTCCAGGAACTGGAACGGGCCGAAGCCGACCCGCGGCTCCGAGCCGAGGAAGAAGTTCCGCCAGACGCTCATCAGCGGCACCACCGCGAGGTCCTGGTACACGGTCGCGATGCCGTGATCGAGGGCCTCGCGCGGCGAAGCGAACCGCACGGGCTCGCCTTCCACGAGGAACTCGCCCTGGTCGTGCTGGTGCACCCCGGCCAGGATCTTGATCAGCGTGGACTTGCCGGCGCCGTTGTCGCCGAGCACGCAGGTGACCTCGCCCGCGTTGACCACAGTGGACACTTCGCGCAGCGCGATCACGCTGCCGTAGGTCTTCCCGATGTCACGGACTTCGAGCAGCGGGCTCATCGGCGTACCCTTTCCGCGCGGCGCCGGAAGGCGTTGTTCACCAGGACCGCGGCCAGCAGCATGATGCCGAGGAACAGCATGAACCAGTCGCTGTTCCACTGCGCGAACACGATGCCCTGGCGCGCCATGCCGAAGATCAGCGCGCCGATCGCCGCGCCCACCGCCGAGCCGAACCCGCCGGTGAGCAGGCAGCCGCCGATCACGGCCGCGATGATGTACTGGAACTCCAGCCCGATGCCCTGGTTGGCCTGCACGCTGGCGAAGCGCAGGATGTTGATCGAGCCGACCAGCCACGCGCCGAACGCGGTGCCCATGAACAGCAGGATCTTCGTGCGCACCACCGGCACGCCGACCGAGCGGGCCGACACCTGCGACCCGCCGACCGCGAAGATCCAGTTGCCGAAGCGGGTGCGCACGAGCAGCACCGCCGCGACCACCGTGACGAGGATCCACCAGATGATCGACGACTGGAACTCGGTGCCGCCGATGGCGAACGTGGACGCGAACAGCCCGCCCGCCGACTCGTAGCCGCTGGTCGAGCGCATCCCCGACACCTGGACGGTGTTGGTGACCAGCCGCGTGACGCCGAGGTTGAGCCCCTGCAGCGCCAGGAACGAGCCCAGGGTGACGATGAAGCTCGGCAGCCCGGTCTTCATCACCAGCCAGCCGTTGAAGGCGCCGACTCCGAGCGCGAAGACGAGCGAGACCGCCAGCGCGAGCCAGACGTTCCAGCCCGCCTGCGTCGCCAGGATCGCGGTGACCAGCGACGTCGACGCCGTCATGACGCCGGCCGAGAGGTCGAACTCGCCGCCGACCATCAGCAGCGCGACCACGACGGCCATGATGCCCAGCGTCGAGGAGTCGTCGAGCCAGGTCGCCACGCCCAGCGGGCTGAGGAACTGGCCGGTGACGACGGAGAAGAAGACGAACACCAGCACGGCCCCGAGCAGCGCGCCGATCTCCGGGCGCACCACCAGCCGGTCGGTCAGGCTCTTCTTCCCGACGCGCTCGTCGGGTTGCGCTTGGATCGCCGCGGTCATCGCGTGCCGCGCTCCGCGTACGGGGCCACGGTGTCGATGTTGGTCTTGTCGACGAAGCCCGGGCCGGTCTGGACCGGCTTGCCGCCGCCGATGGTGTTGCCGTTTTCCTTGTACAGCTTGAGGAACACGATCGGCAGGTAGCCCTGCTCGTACTGCTGCTGGTCGACGGCGAAGAGGATGGTGCCCGCCTTGATGGCCGCGACGACGTCGGCGTTCAGGTCGAACGTCGCCACCTGCGCCTTCGAGCTCGCCTCCTTGGCCGCGTCCACCGCGCGCGCCGCGACCTGCGAGTTCAGCGCCAGCACGGCGTCGATCGACGGGTCGGACTGCAGCGCGCCGCGGATGCGGGCCTGCGCGTCGGTCGGGTTGGAGATGTCGACCTGCAGCGTGGAGACGTTGCCGAAGGTCTGCTTCGCGCCGTCGCAACGCTGGTTCTGGCCGATGTTGCCGGCTTCGTGGATGACGCAGAGCAGCTTCGTCTTGCCGGCCGCCTTGAGCCGCTGCCCGGCGCCCTGGCCCGCGAGGCCTTCGCTCTGCCCGACGTGCGCGATCGCGCCGAAGGCGGCGCTGGAGTCCTCGCCGGAGTTGATGGTGACGACCGGGATGCCGGCCTTGACCGCGTTCTGGATCGACGTCTGCAGCGCCTGCGGGTTCGCCATCGAGACGACCAGGCCGCTCACCTTCTGCGCGACCGCGTTGTCGATCAGCTTGGCCTGGTTGCCGGGGTCGCCGTCGGCGAAGTAGTCGACGCCGACGTTGAGATCCTTGCCCGCCTGCTCGGCGCCGTTCTTGACGACGTTCCAGAAGGCGTCGCCGGCGGTGCCGTGCGTGACCACGGCGACCTTCAGCGGGCCGCCCGAGCTCGGCGCCGCCGCGGACGTCGCGCTGGAGCTGCTCGAGTTGTCGGCGGACGGGCCGCTGCAGGCGGACAGGACCAGCCCGGCGGCGGCGATCGCCGCCACGCCGGCCAGCTTCTTGAGAGAAAGCACAGTCACTCCTTTGGGACCAGGGATTAGAGGGAGTCGATGATCTTCGCGAGGTGGGCCAGGCTGCGCTCGGTGTCCCGCCGGGGTGCGTCGTCGGGGCTCTCCGCGCCGAGAGCGGTGTCCTGTTCGAGGACGTACCAGCCGTCGTAGCCGGCCGCCTGGACGGAGCGCACCATCGACGCCACGTCCACGTCCCCCTCGCCGAGCGGGGTGTAGATGCCCCGCCCGACCGCGTCGGTGTAGCCGAGCCGTCCCGCGCGGACTTCGGCCGCCAGGTCCGCCCGGACGTCCTTCAAATGCACGTGCTTCACCCGTTCGGGATACCGCTTCGCCAGCTCGACCGGATCCGTCCCGCCGATCATCAGGTGCCCGGTGTCGAGGCACAACCCGAGCGGGGAATCGGCGAGGAAGCGCTCGACCTCGGCCTGCTGCTCCACGTGCGTCCCGACGTGCGGGTGCAGCACGGTGCGCAGGCCGTGGGCGGCCGCGATGTCGTGGATCTTGCCCGCGGTCTCGACGAGCGTCGCCCATTCGGCGTCGGTGAGCTTCGGGCGTTCGTCGTAGCCGTCGAGCCCGGTCGCGGCGGCGAGCACCAGGACGTCGCCCCCGCACGCGGCGAACAGCGCGGCGGACTCTTCGGCTTCCTTCAGTGCGTTTCCCTGGTTTTCGTGCAGGACCACGGCGAGGAAGCCGCCGACGAGCCGGAGGCCGTGCGCCCCGAGCAGGTCCCGCAGTTCGGCCGGGTCGCGCGGGAGGTACCCGGGCGGGCCCAGTTCGGTCGCCTGGACGCCGAGCTTCGCCATTTCGCCGAGCACGGTCGCCGCGTCCAGCACCCGGCCCCAGCCCGGGACTTCGCAGACACCCCAGGAGATCGGCGCGGCGGCTACTCGGATCGTCGCTGTCACAAGGGGCCTCCGGTGGTCCGTTGGAGCGCTCTATTGATTAGAGCGCTCTAATCTTGTAGCGTCGGTCACAGCAAGTCAAGGCCGAGTTTTCCGAGATCAGGGGGTGTCACGTGCGTCCGACCATGGAGGACGTCGCCGCCAGGGCGGGCGTTTCGCGCGCGCTGGTGTCCCTCGTGATGCGGAATTCGCCGAAGGTCTCCGACGCCCGGCGCGCCGCGGTCCTGCGGGCGGCGGAGGAACTCGGCTACCAGCCGCACGTGATGGCGCGGTCGCTGGCCAGCCGCACGTCCACCGTGCTCGGCGTGATGGTGAACGACCTGCGCAACGCCTTCTTCGCCGACATCGTCGAGGAGCTGGACAGCGCCGCGCAGGCGGCGGGCTTCGACCTGATCCTCAACACCGGCGGCCGCAGTCCCACGCGCGAGTGGAACGCCCTGCACAACCTCCTTTCCTTCCGTCCGGCGGGGATCATCCTGCTCTCACCGGTCGTCCCGGCGGCGTCGATCCAGATCGCGGCCGAGCAGTGCCCGGTGGTGCTGGTTTCGCGGACCATCCGGTCGTCCACAGTGGACACCGTGAACGACGACGGCGAGGCGGGCTCCGCGCTGGCGGTCGACCACCTGGCCGGCCTCGGGCACCGCCGCATCGCCCACCTCGACGGCGGCGGCGCGGCCGGCGCGGCCCAGCGGCGGCGCGGCTTCGAGGCCGCCATGCGGAAGCACGGCCTGGAGCCGATCGTGGTGCGCAGCGAGCACACCGACATCGGGGGCGAGACGGCCGTGCGGGAGCTGCTCGCCACGTACTCGCGCGCCGACCTGCCGACGGGGCTGGTCTCCGGCAACGACTTCAACGCCGTGGGCGCGATTTCGGCTCTTGAGGAGGCCGGGCTGCGCGTACCGGAGGACGTGTCGGTCGTCGGCTACGACAACACGTCGCTCGCCGCGCTGCGGCACCTTTCGCTGACCACAGTGGACCAATCGCGCACCGACATGGCCAGGCTGGCTTTCGCGGCGCTGCTCGAGCGCGTCCGGGGGGAGCGCACGGAGCCGGTCCGGCACCTGCTGCACCCGTCCCTCGTGGTCCGCGCGACCACCACCGAAGTTTCGGCTACAGGAGGAGCACCACGATGAGGTTGGGACTGGCGGGCACCGGCCGGATCGGCACCGCGCACGCGGAGACGCTGAAGGGCTTCGAGGAGGTCGAGTCGGTCGTGGTGGCCGACGTCGACCCGGCGCGCGCCGCCGCGGCCGCCGCGAAGCTGGGTGTGGAAACGACGTCCCTCGACGAGCTGTTCACCGCGGGGATCGACGGCCTGGTCGTCACGGCGGCGACGGACGCGCACCCGGGCCTGATCATCGCGGCGGTCGACGCGGGCATCCCGGTGTTCTGCGAAAAGCCGGTGGCCGCGGACATCCCCGGCACGCTGGCCGTCATCGACCGCATCGGCGCTGCGGACGTCCCGGTGCAGATCGGCTTCCAGCGCCGCTTCGACGCGGGCTACGCGGCGGCGCGGGCGGCGGTCGCGTCGGGCGAGCTGGGCTGGCTGCACACGCTGCGCGCGACGACGTTCGACCCGGCACCCCCGCCGGCGGAGTACGTCGCCCACTCCGGTGGCCTGTTCCGCGACTGCGGCGTCCACGACTTCGACGTCGTCCGCTGGGTCAGCGGCCGCGAGGTCGAGGAGGTGTACGCGATCGGCGCCAACCGCGGCGAGCGCTTCTTCGCGGACGCGGGCGACGTCGACACGGCGGCGGCGACGCTCACCCTGGACGACGGCACCCTGGCCACGGTGTCCCTGACCCGCTACAACGGCGCGGGCTACGACGTGCGCCTGGACGTGCTGGGTTCGGTGTCGGGCGTCGTGGTCGGCCTGGACGACCGCGCGCCGCTGCGTTCGGTGGAGCCGGGGGTGCCACCGCTGCCGGGCCCGGCGTACCCGGGCTTCATGGAGCGCTTCCGCCCGGCGTACACGACGGAGTTGCGCGCGTTCCTGGACGTCGTCGCGGGCCGCGCGCCCTCGCCGTGCGTGGCGGCGGACGCGCTGGAGGCGTTCTACATCGCGGAGGCGTGCGAGGTGTCGCGCCGCGAACGGCGTCCGGTGAAGCTGGCGGAGGTCCGGCGCTGAAGCCCCGCGCGTGATCGCCCTGACCCCGCTCGACGAACCCGCCCTCGCGCGACTGCTCGAGTTCCACCGCGGTCGCTCGCTGGATCCGGCGACCGCGGTGGAGCGCACGTGGGTGGTCGACGCCGCCGCCCCGCGATGGGAGCCGGCCGGCCGGAACGCCACGGCGACGCGGTGAAGCTGGCGGAGGTCCGGCGCTGAAACCCGGGCGCCCGGGCGTGATCGTCCTGATCCCGCTCGACGAGGCTGCGGGCAACGGCGGCGCCCGAGCGGTGCTGGCCGGGCTCGGGGCGGCCCTCACCATCGAGGGCGACGACGTCGCCGCGGTGCTCAGGCTGTGACGCGCCAGTGCTCCACGATCCGCCCGTCGCGCAGGCGCTCGATCTGCATCTGCCGCACCGGTTCCGGGCCGAAGCCGTGCACCAGCAGGTGGGCGGCCACCAGGTCGCCGTCTTCCAGGAGGTGGACCTCCTCGAAACGCAGGTCCGGCGCCTGCCGCCGGAGGTCCGCGACGATCGGCTTGAGGCCCTCGGGCCCGGGCGGCGGGTCCGGCAGGCTCGGGCTGTGGTTGACGTACGCGGGGTCGATGAGCTCGTCGAACGCGTCGAGGTCACCGCGGTTGAAGGCGGCCAGGTAGCGGCGGACGACGTCGGTGTTGGTCATGCCCGCCAGGCAACCAGCGTCCGGCCCGGACCGGAAATACGTCATTTATGCTGAAGCCGTATGAATGGGTTCGAGGCTTTCGTCGCGGTCGCCGAGGAGCTCCACTTCGGCCGCGCCGCCGATCGGCTGGGCGTCAGCCAGCCGACGCTGTCGCGAGCGGTCGGCGGGCTCGAACGCGCGCTCGGCGTCACGCTCTTCGACCGCACCACCCGCCGCGTCGCCCTGACGCCCGAAGGCGAGGCGATGCTGCCCGACGCCCGTACCGCGGTCGACGCAGCCCAAGCCGCGCGGCGCCGGGCCCGGCGGGCCGGGGCGCTGGTCGTGGTGTCCAAACCGGACGGTGACGGCGGGCTGTTGCCGGGCATCCTCGCGGCGTTGGCCGAGCCCGCGGAGCTGCTGTTCGCGACCACGGGCGACGAAGCCGCGAACATGCTCCGCGACGGCCGCGGGGACGTCGCGCTGGTGGCCGCCCCCTTCGACCGCACCGGGCTGGACGTCGAGCAGGTCCGGGCCGAGCCCCGCGTCGCCGCCCAGCCACGGGGACGAGAAGCGACGACGCTGACCGAAGTCCTCGCTCGCCCGGCCGTCACGTGGCCCGGCGTCGACGAGCGTCTCGACGCCTACTACCGCGCCAGAGATCGCGAAACCGCCGGTTCGCCGCTCGCGCGGTACGGGCCGCCGGCGAAGGACCTCGCCGAGGCGCTGCGGCTGGTGGAACTCGGCCAGGCGGTGACGTTCCTGCCGGAGTCGGTCGCGCGCCGCTACCCGCGCGACGGGATCGCCTACCGCCGCATCGAGGGCCTCAGCGACGCCCGGCTCCAGGTGGCGTGGCCGGAGACGTCCCGCTCACCGCGGGTGGCGGCGTTCGTGCGGGCCGCGCTCCGCGAGTAGCGGCAGGATCTCCGTCCGCACGTACTCCAGCGCGTCCCGCGACGGCTCGATGTGCGGCCCCTGCACCCACGCGACCCCGTGCCGGACCGCCGCGGCCGTGACCCGCTCCCGCAGCGGACCCACCACCCCCGCGCCCAGCACCAGCGCGTCCACGACACCCAGTCGGGCCAGCACCGCTTCCTCCGAAGCGACGCCGTCCGCGGCGAGACCCGCCGCGGACAGCGCCGCCGTCACCCTCGAAACCGTGGCCGGGTTGCGGCCGAACAGCAGCACCTTCATGCCGCCCAGACTCACACCTCAAGGGCACTCGAGGTCAAGACAGCTCGAGCGTGGGGGAGTACATCTCGATCCAGTGGTACAGGTCGAGCACCCGGTCCAGGCCGATGCGCATGGCCGGGTCCATGGTCGCCGGGTCCACTTCGGACGCCCGGTGCGCCCACGCGCGGTCGACCAGGCCGAACACCTCGTGCTTCGGCTCGGCCAGCACCTCCTTGACCTGCTGCTGCAACGCCGCCGCGTAGCCCGGGTCCTGCGTCGACGGGTACGGGCTCTTCACCCGCTGCGCCACCGATTCCGGCAGGACGTGCTTGGTCGCGTGCCGCAGCAGGCTCTTCTCCCGGCCGTCGAACGTCTTCAGCGACCACGGCGTGTTGTAGACGTACTCGACGAGCCGGTGGTCGCAGAACGGCACCCGGACCTCCAGGCCCACCGCCATCGACGCGCGGTCCTTCCGGTCGAGCAGCATCCGCACGAACCGGGTCAGGTGCAGGTTGCAGATGGTCCGCATCCGCGCCTCCTGCGCGGACTCGCCGTCGAGGTGCTCCACCGAGGCGACAGCGGTCCGGTACTGATCAGCGACGTAGGACTCGACGTCCAGGTTCTTCACCAGCTCCGGCGTGTACAGCGACGCCCGCTCGTCCATCATCGACGTCCGGAACGCCAGCCACGGGAACGTGTCGGCGTTGACGGCCTTCTCGTCGTGGAACCAGCGGTAGCCACCGAACACCTCGTCGGCCGACTCGCCCGACAGCGCCACCGTCGACTGGCCGCGGATCGCCTTGAACAGCAGGTACAGCGACGTGTCCATGTCGCCGAGGCCGGCCGGGATGTCCCGGGCCCGCAGCACCGCGCGCCGGACCTCGGGGTCGGTCAGGTCGGCCGGGTTCAGCATGACGTCTTCGTGCGCGGAATTGACCAAGGAAGCGACGTCCCGCACGAACGGCGAGTCCGCGGTGTCACGCATCTCGTCCGGCTTGAAGTTCTCTTCCTGGCCGAAGAAGTCGACGGAGAACGTCCGCAGCTGCTCGCCCTGCTCGGCCAGCCGCGCGGCCGCGAGCCCGGTGACGGCGCTCGAGTCGAGCCCGCCCGAAAGCAGCACGCACCGCGGGACGTCCGCGACGAGCTGGCGGTTGACGATGTCGGTCATCAGCTCGCGCACGCGGGCGACCGTCGTCTCCTGGTCGTCGGTGTGCTTCTTCGCGTCCAGCTTCCAGTACGTGCGGGTCTTGATGCCCTCGCGGGACACGGTGACGATCGTGCCCGGCTGGACCTCTTCCATGTCCTTCCACAGCGACCAGCCCGGCCGCTTGGTGAAGCCGGCCAGCTCGCGGAAGCCGTCGAGGTCGACGACCTTCTTGGCGAGGGGGTTGGCCAGGATCGCCTTCGGCTCGGAGCCGAACAGGACGCCGTCGCGCGTCGGGTAGTAGTAGAACGGCTTGATGCCCATCCGGTCGCGGATCATGACGAGCCGGTCGTCGCGCTCGTCCCAGATCGCGAACGCGTACATGCCGTTGAGGTGGTCGACGACCTCGTCGCCCCACTGCAGGTAGCCGTGCAGCACGACTTCGGTGTCGCTGTCGGTCTCCCACTTGTGGCCGAGCTTGGTCAGCTCTTCCTTCAGCTCGGTGAAGTTGTAGGCCTCACCGCTGTAGACCATCGCGACGTCGCCGTTCGGCGTGCGCACCGACATCGGCTGACGGCCGCCGGGCAGGTCGATGATGGCCAGCCGCCGGTGGCCGAGCGCGACGTTGCGGCGCACCCAGGTGCCTTCGTCGTCCGGGCCGCGGCAGGACATGGTCGCGGTCATCGCGTCGACCACTTCCTGGCGGCGGGTGAGGTCGGCGTCGTAGGAAACCCAGCCGGCGATACCGCACATAGGTGATCCCCTCTCCCAAGGATTTGCTTAGCCGATACAACTATCGGTAACACAGGTGTAACACGACCCCCGGATCTTGTCTGCCCGAATTGCACGTTCCGCACTTGTTCGGTCACGCGGTGTGTCGTGAGTCACTGACCAACTGCATGCGGTCACATCCGGGCAAACGTTTGCGTGACCGCCGCCACCAGCCATAAAGACCGCGTAAATGCGTGTCAGGAGCGCATTAAGGCGCCATCAGCCGCGGGTCCGGCCCGGCCGGGAGAGCCGCACAGTGAACGGCGTCCGGTCACCGAACCCGGTGACCCGTCTTGAGAGGTGCCTGTGGCCGACTTGCTCTACGCCGTCCTGCTGATCGGCGTGTTCGTGGTGCTCGCGCTGGCGCTGCGCGGGATGGAAAAGCTGTGAGCGTGGCCAACGTAGTCGGCGGCCTGCTGGCGCTCGGACTCCTCGTGTACCTCTTCGTCGCGCTGATCAAGCCGGAGAAATTCTGATGTCCGACACGACGGCCGGGCTCATCCAGCTCGGCCTGCTCCTCGCCGCTCTCGCCGCGGTCTACAAACCGCTTGGCGACTACCTGGCGCGCGTCTTCTCCACCGAGAAGCACTCGAAGCTCGAAAAGGGCCTCTACCAGCTCTTCCGGGTCAACCCGGATTCCGAACAGCGCTGGCCGACCTACGCCGCCGGGGTGCTCGGCTTCTCGTTCGTCTCGGTTGTCCTGCTCTACCTCCTGCAGCGCCTGCAGCCGGTGCTGCCGTGGGACCTCGGCCGCGGTTCGGTCAGCCCCGGCGTCGCGTTCAACACGGCGATCTCGTTCGTCACCAACACGAACTGGCAGTCCTACGTCCCCGAGACGACCATGGGCCACTTCGTGCAGATGGCCGGGCTGACCGTGCAGAACTTCCTGTCGGCGGGCGTCGGCCTGGCCGTGGCGATCGCCGTGACGCGCGGGTTCGTCCGCGCGAAGACCGACCGCCTCGGCAACTTCTGGGTGGACCTGACGCGCGGCACGATCCGCGTCCTGCTGCCGATGGCGTTCGTGTTCGCGCTGGTGCTCGTCGCACTCGGCGTCGTGCAGAGCCTCAAGGCCGGCGTCGCCGTGACGAACCCGGACGGCAGCCACAGCACGATCGCGCTGGCCCCGGCGGCGAGCCAGGAGGCGATCAAGGAACTGGGCACCAACGGCGGCGGCATCCTCAACGCCAACTCCGCGCACCCCTTCGAGAACCCCAGCGCGTGGTCGAACCTCGTCGAGCTGTTCCTGATCCTGGTCATCCCGGTCAGCCTGACCCGCGCGTTCGGCACGCTGGTCGGAAACCGGCGCCAGGGCTACGTCCTGCTGAGCGTGATGGGCCTGCTCTGGGCCGCGTCGCTGGCGATCATCTGGTTCTCCGAAGCCCACGCGAGCAACCCGGCGGCGCTGGCCGCGGGCGCGAGCATGGAAGGCAAGGAACAGCGGTTCGGCATCGGCTTGACGTCGCTCTTCGCCGACACCACCACCGCCACGTCGACCGGCGCGGTCAACGGCGCGCACGACAGCCTCTCGGGGCTCGGTGGCGGGGGACCGCTGCTGAACATGCTCTACGGCGAGATCTCACCCGGCGGCGTCGGCACCGGCCTCTACGGCATCCTCGTCATGGCGATCATCGCGATGTTCCTGGCCGGCCTGATGGTCGGGCGCACGCCCGAGTACCTGGGCAAGAAGCTCGGCAAGCGCGAGGTCACCTGCGCGGCCATCGCCATGCTGGCCATGCCGACCGTGGTGCTCCTCGGGTCGGGCATCGCGTTGCTGCTGCCGGACACGGCGGGCGCACTCGGCAACGGCGGCGCGCACGGCCTGTCCGAGATCCTCTACGGCTACGCGTCCACCGGCAACAACAACGGCAGCGCGTTCGGCGGCCTGACCGCGACCAGCGACTGGTTCCAGTCGTCGTTCGGCGTCGCCATGGCGTTCGGCCGGTTCGTCCCGATCCTCGCCGTGCTCTGCCTGGCCGGATCCCTCGCCGCGCAACGCAAGGTGCCGGAAACCGCCGGGACCCTGCCCACCACCGGGCCGCTGTTCGCCACCATGCTCACCGGCACGGTGGTGCTCGTCGCGGCCCTCACGTTCATCCCGGCGCTCGCGCTCGGGCCCATCGCGGAGGCACTCGCATGACCGTCGGCGCCGGGGTGTTCAGCCCCCGCCAGCTCTGGACGTCGCTGCCGGAGGCGTTCCGGAAGCTCAACCCGAAGCACCAGCTCGGCAACCCCGTGATGTTCGTGGTGTGGGTGGGTTCCGCGCTCACCACGGTCTTCGCGATCGCCGACCCGAGCGTGTTCACCGTCCTGATCGCCGTCTGGCTGTGGTTCACGGTCCTGTTCGCGAACCTCGCCGAAGCCGTCGCCGAAGGCCGCGGCAAGGCCCAGGCGGAATCCCTGCGGCGGTCGAAGAAGGAGACCGTCGCGCGCCGCCTCACCGCGACCGGCTCGGAGGAGCAGGTGCCCGGCGCCGAGCTGAAGATCGGCGACCTGGTCGTCGTCGAGGCGGGCCAGGTGATCCCGGGTGACGGCGACGTCGTCGAGGGCATCGCGACCGTCGACGAGTCGGCCATCACCGGCGAGTCCGCCCCGGTCATCCGCGAGTCCGGCGGCGACCGCAGCGCCGTCACCGGCGGCACGACGGTGCTGAGCGACCGGATCGTCGTGCGCATCACCACGAAACCGGGCGAGTCCTTTGTGGACCGCATGATCGCGTTGGTGGAAGGCGCCTCGCGGCAGAAGACGCCGAACGAGATCGCGCTGACCATCCTGCTCTCGACGTTGACGATCATCTTCCTGCTCGCTGTCGTCGCGCTGCAGCCGATGGCCCGCTACTCGGGTTCCGAGCAGTCGGTGATCGTGCTGACCGCCCTGTTGGTGTGCCTGATCCCGACGACGATCGGCGCGTTGCTGAGCGCCATCGGCATCGCGGGCATGGACCGCCTGGTGCAGCGCAACGTCCTGGCGACGTCCGGACGAGCGGTCGAGGCCGCGGGTGACGTCTCGACGTTGCTGCTCGACAAGACCGGCACCATCACGTTCGGAAACCGCCGCGCGACCGAGCTGATCCCGGTGGATGCGTCCACACCGGACGAACTGGCCCGCGCCGCACGGCTCGCCAGCCTCGCCGACGAGACGCCCGAAGGCCGCAGCGTCGTCGAGCTGACCGAGGGCTACGCGGACCAGGACGAGCACGGCGAGTTCGTCCCCTTCACCGCCCAGACCCGGATGAGCGGCCTCGACGTCGGCGGCCGCCGGATCCGCAAGGGCGCGGCTTCGGCGGTCCGCGCGTGGGTGCGCGACAACGGCGGCGACTTCCCCGACGAGACCGAACGCGTCGTCGACGACATCAGCGCCCAGGGCGGGACGCCGCTGGTCGTCGCCGAGGACACCGTGGTGCGCGGCGTGATCCGGCTGTCCGACGTCGTCAAGCCGGGCATGAAGGAGCGCTTCGAAGAGCTGCGCGCGATGGGCATCAAGACGGTGATGATCACCGGCGACAACCCGCTCACCGCCAAGGCCATCGCGACGGACGCCGGCGTCGACGACTACCTCGCCGAAGCCAAGCCCGAAGACAAGATGGCGCTCATCAAGAAGGAGCAGGAAGGCGGGCGGCTGGTCGCGATGACCGGCGACGGCACCAACGACGCCCCGGCGCTCGCGCAGGCCGACGTCGGCGTCGCGATGAACACCGGCACCTCGGCCGCCAAGGAAGCCGGGAACATGGTCGACCTCGACAGCGACCCCACGAAGCTGATCGAGATCGTCGAGATCGGCAAGCAGCTGCTGATCACGCGTGGCGCGCTGACGACGTTCAGCGTCGCGAACGACCTCGCCAAGTACTTCGCGATCCTGCCCGCGATGTTCACCGGCATCTACGCCCAGCTCGGCGGGCTGAACATCATGCACCTGGCCACGCCGAAGTCGGCGATCCTGTCGGCCGTCATCTTCAACGCGCTGATCATCGTCGTGCTCATCCCCCTGGCCCTGCGCGGCGTGCGGTACAAGCCGTCGTCGGCCTCGGCCCTGCTGCGCCGCAACCTGCTCGTCTACGGCCTCGGCGGCATCGTCAGCCCCTTCCTCGGGATCTGGCTGATCGACCTGCTCGTGCGCCTCATCCCTGGAATCGGGTGAAGTCCGTGAACACGCTCGTCAAGCAGACCTGGGCGGGGCTGCGTGTCCTCATCGTGATGACGGTCCTGCTCGGGATCCTCTACCCCCTCGCGGTGTGGGCCATCGCGCGCATCCCGGGGCTGGAGTCCAACGCCGAAGGCTCGGTCGTCACGCAGAACGGCCAGATTGCCGGGTCGTCGCTCATCGGCGTCGACCCGGTGCCCGCCGACCCGGCGCGCGACCCGTGGTTCCACACCCGGCCCTCGGCGGCCACCGCCGAGATGCCGTCCGGCGCGTCCAACAAGGGCCCGTACAACGAGGACCTGGTGAAGGCGATCCAGGAGCGGCGGGCCGCCATCGCCCAGCGCGAAGGCGTGTCGCCCGATCAGGTACCGCCGGACGCCGTGACGGCGTCGGGCTCCGGCCTCGACCCGGCGATCAGCGTCGCCTACGCCGACCTCCAGGCCACGCGGGTCGCGAAGAACACCGGGCTGCCGCTCGACGAGGTGAAGCAGCTGATCGAAGCGAACACCTCCGGTGCCGGGATCGGTGTGCCGGGCGTGAATGTGCTCCCGCTCAACTTGGCCGTGCGAGCCGCGGCCGGAGGGGCACACTGACACCGTGACCACGGAAAAGAAGCCGCGCCGAGGGGAGCTGAGGATCTACCTCGGCGCGGCTCCGGGCGTCGGCAAGACCTTCGCCATGCTCGGCGAAGCACGCCGGCGGCTGGACCGCGGCACCGACGTCGTCGTCGGCTTGGTCGAGACGCACGGCCGCGAGAAGACCGCGGTGCTGCTCGACGGCCTGGAGATCGTCCCGCGACGCCACGCCGGCCACCGCGGCCGCGAGTTCGACGAGATGGACGTCGACGCCATCCTCGCCCGCGCGCCCGAGGTCGCGGTCGTCGACGAACTCGCGCACACCAACGTGCCGGGCTCGCGCAACGCCAAGCGCTGGCAGGATGTCGAAGAACTTCTGGAAGCGGGCATCGACGTGCTGTCCACGGTCAACGTGCAGCACCTGCAGAGCCTCAACGACGTCGTCGAGCGGATCACCGGCGTCACCCAGCAGGAGACCGTGCCCGACGAGGTCGTCCGCCGCGCCGAACAGCTCGAGCTGGTCGACATCACGCCGGAGGCGCTGCGGCGGCGGCTCGCGCACGGCAACGTCTACCCGGCCGAGCGGATCGACGCCGCGCTCGGCAACTACTTCCGCCCCGGCAACCTGACGGCGTTGCGCGAGCTGGCCCTGCTCTGGGTGGCCGACCAGGTCGACGTCGCCCTCCAGCGCTACCGCGCCGAGCAGCGGATCACCGACACGTGGGAGGCGCGCGAACGCGTCGTCGTCTCCATCACCGGCGGCCCGGAGAGCGAGACGCTGATCCGCCGCGCCAGCCGGATCGCCACCCGGGCCGGCGCCGAGCTGCAGGTGCTGCACATCCTGCGCGGCGACGGCCTGTCCGGCATCGGCCCGACCGCGATGGCCCGCTGCCGCACCCTGGCCGAAGAGGTGGGGGCGACCTTCCACACCGTCGTCGGCGACGACGTCCCGGCCGCGCTGCTGGACTTCGCCCGCGGCGTCAACGCGACCCAGCTGGTCATCGGCACGTCACGGCGTTCGCGGGTGGCGCGGCTGTTCGACGAAGGCATCGGCGCCGGGGTCGTGCGGCAGTCCGGGGCGATCGACGTCCACATGGTCACCCACGCCGAAGCGGGCGGGCGGCTGCGGACCCGGCTCGGCGCGAGCCCGCTCGGGTTCTCGCGGCTGGTCGCGGGCTGGGTGCTCAGCGTCGTGCTGCCGGTGCTGGTGACCGTCGTCGGCTTCTTCATCCCGGCCGGCCTCGACTTCGCCACCGACGTCATCTCCTACGTGCTGGCGACGGTCGTCGTCGCGCTGGTCGGCGGGCTCGGTCCGGCGCTGGTCGCGGCCGTGCTCGGGGCCGGGCTGCTCAACTTCTTCTTCACGCCTCCGCTGTACACGCTGACCGTGCACACCCCGCAGAACCTCGTGACGCTGATCGCGATGGTCGTGGTCGCCGTGCTCGTCGCCCTGGTCGTCGACCAGGCGGCGCGGCGGGCCACGCAGGCGGCGCGGGCCCGGACGGAGGCGGCGCTGCTCGCCTCGTACGCGAAGACCGTGCTGACCCACGCGAACCCGATCGAGCGGCTGCTGGAGAAGGTGCGGGAGAACTTCGCGCTGACCTCGGTGACGCTGCTGGAGAAGCAGGAAGGCGTGTGGCGGGCGGTGGCGTGCGCGGGGGAGCACCCGTGCGCCGACCCGGACGAAGCCGACGTCGACATCGCCGTGACCGCGGACGTCCACCTGACCCTGCGCGGCCGGACGCTGCCCGCGGCCGACCGGCGGGTGCTGGAAGCCGTGGCGGGGCAGGCGTTGCTCGCCCTGCGCCAGCAGCGGACGGCGGCCGCGGCGGCCCGCGCCGAGCGCAAGGCGGAGGCGACCGAGCTGCGCACGACGTTGCTTTCGGCCGTCGGCCACGACCTGCGGACGCCGCTGACGTCGATCAAGGCGTCGATCGGCAGCCTGCGCGCCCCCGACCTCGACCTGTCCGAAGAGGACACCGCCGAGCTGATGGAGGCCATCGAGCTGTCCGCCGACCGCCTCGCGGGGCTGATCGACAACCTCCTCGATTCGTCGCGGCTGGCCACCGGCGCGGTGCGGCCGCACCTGCGTCCGGTGGGCTACGACGAGGTGGTCGCGCACGCGTTGTCCACTGTGGACTCCTCGGAGGACGTGCGGGTGGCCGTGGACGACCAGCTGCCCGCGGTGCTCGCCGACCCGGGGCTGCTGGAGCGAGTCGTGGCCAACGTGCTGGACAACGCGCTCCGGCACGGCGGCGCGCCGGTGTCCGCGCGGGCCTCAGCGCACTCGGGGTTCGTCGAGCTGCGGATCGTCGACCACGGCCGCGGGCTGCGGAAGGGCGCGGCGGACTCGGCGTTCGCGCCGTTCCAGCGCCTGGGCGGCGACCGCGACACGACCCCGGGCGTCGGGCTCGGGCTGTCGGTGGCGAAGGGGTTCACCGAGGCGATGGGCGGCACGATCCGCGCCGAGGACACCCCGGGCGGCGGGCTCACGATCGTGGTCTCGCTGCCCGCGTTCAGCGTCGAGTTCCAGGAAGAGGGGGTGCGATGAGCGACCCGGGGGCCACCGTGCTGGTGGTGGACGACGAGCCGCAGATCGTGCGGGCACTGCGGATCAACCTCACCGCCCGCGGCTACAAGGTGATCACCGCGCACGACGGCACGGCCGCGTTGAAAGCGGTGGCCGAAACCAAGCCGGACGTCGTGGTGCTCGACCTCGGCCTGCCGGACCTCGACGGCACGGAGGTCATCGCGGGCCTGCGCGGCTGGACGACGGTCCCGATCATCGTCCTGTCCGCCCGCGGCGACTCCGCGGACAAGGTCCAGGCCCTCGACGCGGGCGCGGACGACTACGTGACGAAGCCGTTCGGCATGGACGAGCTGCTGGCCCGCCTGCGCGCGGCGGTCCGCCGCTCGGCGGTGACGGGCGCGGACGGCGTCGAGGCGGTGGTGGACACGGCGTCGTTCAGCGTGGACCTCGCGGCCAAGCGCGTCCGCCTCGCCGACGGCTCGGAAGTCCACCTGACGAAGACGGAGTGGGGCGTGCTGGAGCTGCTGGTCCGCAACCGCGGCCGGCTGGTGGCGCAGAGGCAGCTCCTGCACGAGGTGTGGGGCCCGTCGTACGAGACGGAGTCGCACTACCTGCGCGTGTACCTGGCCCAGCTGCGGCGCAAGCTGGAGCCGGAGCCCTCGCGGCCCCGGCACCTGCTCACCGAACCCGGCATGGGTTACCGCTTCGAGGCCTGAGCGGCGGGGTACCCGACCCGGCATGGACGGGTCGAAGACGTGGCTGCTCGGCGGTGAGCGCATCCCGCCGGTGATCGTGCTGACGCTGGCGGTGGGCGCGACGTTCGGATCGTTCGGCTTCATCTTGACGGCCTTCGCCGGTGATGCGGTCGGCTGGACGAGGTGGCTGCGCATCGCGGCGGCGGGCGCCGGGGTTCTCCTCACGGTCTACCTGTGGCGGCTGTTCGCCCACCGCCTGCGCCGAGGCGGCTGATCAAGGTGCCGGGTGGCGCCCGGCGCCGCGTCCGAGGTTGGTGGACAGCGGTCCGGCGATGCGCCCCAAGGTGGCCTTCGGTGCGTCAGACGCACCCACGGCGGCCTTCGGTGCGCAAGACGCAACCAAGGCCACCTTGGGGCGCTCGCCCCGCGCCGACCAGCTTTCGGCGTGGCCGCTAGAACCAGAAGGTCGGCTGGTCGATCCCGAACCGCAGCTTCGCGTACCGCTTCGAGGCCGCCGTCGAGAAGTAGATGTGCTGGGACGCCGCGTGGAGGTCGCGGAAGCAGCGCTGGATCGGCTGGTCCGCGTGCAGCGCGCCGGCGCCCGCGAAGCCGAACGCGGTGTTCACCGCGCTCAGTGCCGCCTGCATCGCCTGCTGGGTCGCCAGCAGGAACTGCCCGCGCCGGGCCGTGTCGGGGACGTCGCCCGCGCACGCCGTTTCCCACAGGTCGCCGAGGGCGTCGAAGACGAACGCGCGGGCCGAGCGCAGCCGGCCTTCCGCGCGGGTCAGGGCGATCTGGACGTCGCCGTCCTCGGCGATCGGGCCGGGGCCCGGCGGGCGGAACTTCGCCGGGGCGAACGTCGTGAACTCGTCCAGCGCGCGGCGCGCGATGCCGAGCGGGACGCCCGCCATCATCGTGCCCACCAGCGTGAAGAACGGGAACCGCCACTGCGGGCCGTCGTGGCGCGCCGGGTTCGTGAAGGGGGACGCCGTGTGCTCCGCGCGCACCACCGCGTCGATCTCGACGTCGTGGCTGCCGGTGCCGCGCAGGCCGGTGACGTCCCAGTTGTCGAGCACCCGCACCCCGGCGGCGGGGACGAACGCCAGCCGCCAGTCGCGGGGGTCGCCGTCGGCGAAGGCGCCGCCGAAGAACAGGTCCGCGTGCGGGCTGCCGCTGCAGAACGACCAGCGCCCGGTGAGGCCGAACTTGCCGTCGCCGTCCCCGGTCAGCCGGCCCATCGGGGCGAACACGCCGCCGCCGATCGGGTCCGGGGCGGCCGCGAGCAGGTCCGCCGCGGCGGCCGGGTCGAGCCAGGCCAGGAACGCCGAGCCGTTGCCGATCATGATCGTCCAGCCCGCGGAGCCGTCCGCGCGGCAGAGTTCTTCGACCACTTCGACGACTTCGGCGGGCGGCAGCTCCAGCCCGCCGAGCGCTCGCGGCGTCGCGAGCCGGAAGAGCCCGGCGGCGCGGGCCCGCTCGACCAGGTCGCGGGGCAGGGTCTTGAGCTCCTCGGCCTCGACGGCGCGGGCGCTCAGCTCGGGCGCGATCTCCCGCGCGGCGGTCACGGCGTCGGTGGTGGCTTGTCCCATCATGGTCAACGCCCCCTCAGGGTGTCATGATAGCTGGACATCTATTGGATAGAGGAGTCTCTACCTAAATGGCCGACCCTGTCAAGCGCCGTTACGACACGTCCCGGCGCCAGGAGCAGGCGCGGGAGAACCGCCGCCGGATCCTGGCGGCGGCGTCGGGGCTCTTCCGGGAGAAGGGGTACGCGGCCACGGCGATGCCGGAGGTCGCGAAGGCGGCGGGTGTCGCGGTGCAGACGGTCTACAAGGCGTTCGCCAACAAGGCGACCCTGCTCAAGGCGGTCTTCGACGTGACCCTCGCCGGTGACGACGAAGACGTGCCGATGGCCGGGCGCGACTTCATCGCGGAGATCCAGGCCGAACCCGACGCGGCACGCAAGATCGCGCTGTACTTCGGCCACCTCGCCTCGGTCGCCCCGGCGGTCACCCCGGTCCAGCTCCTGGCCCGCGACGCGGCGGCGGCCGACCCGGCGGCGGCCGAGGTCTGGGCCCAGATGCGGGCCGAGATGCTGACGGCGATGACGTACTTCGCGTCGGACCTGATGCTGACGGGCCAGGTCCGCCCGGGCCTGACCGACGTCGACGTCCGCGACATCCTGTGGACCTACCACGGCCCGGAGCAGTACGAGCTGCTCTGCCTGGAACGCGGCTGGCCCCCGGACCGCTACGGCGAGTTCCTCCGCGACGCGGTCGTCACGGCGATCCTGGACTGAAACGCCGTGAAGGCCTCCTTACCGGCGGAAAACGCCGGTAAGGAGGCCTTCACGGGTTTGCTACTGAGCGCGAGTGGTGCTGCCGGTCACGCCCGACGACGTGTCGGTCGTGGTCGGGGCGCCGCCGGTGCTCGTGCCGCCACCGGTGGGCGTCGTCGACGGCGGCTCCGTGGTCGGCGTGGTCGGCGGCGTCGTGGGCGTCGTCGACGGCGGCTTCGAGGTGGTCGTCGGGGGCTTCGGCGGCGTCGTCTGCGGCGGCGGGTTGCCGCCCGTGTCGCTGCGCGGGGGCGGCGGGGGCTGGGTCACCAGCGTGGTCGTCGTCTTGCCGTCGGGGCTGACCGACACGAGCGTGGTCGGG
>NZ_JAAGNB010001846.1:0-1139 GCF_010550475.1 Amycolatopsis sp. SID8362 | reverse complement strand
CGCGCGGGACTCCGGCATGCCCGCGCGCCGGGCCGTCGCCGCGGCGAGGTCGTAGTCGGCCTGCGCGCCCGCGCGGTCGCCCGAGAGCAGCCGGGTCCACGCGCGGCGGCAGATCAGGTCGGCCACGTCGTCCGTCGCGCCTATCTCGTGCATCAGGCTCAGCGCTTCGTCCATCACCGGCAGGGCGGCTTCGTGCTCGCCCCGCCACGTCAGCAGCTGCGACAGGTGGTCCAGCGCCATCGACAGGCCCCACCGCTCGCCCAGCGCGCGGAACTGCGCCGCACCCTCGCGCAGCCCTTCCTCGGCCTCGGCCAGCTCGCCCAGCATCATCGCCCGCAGGCCGACGCCCATCGGCAGCAGCGCCCAGCCCCACGGGTCACCGCGGGTGAGCAGCCCCTTGCCGCGGCCGAGCATCTGCTCGTCGTCGCCGGGCGGCCCGACGACGACGCCCATCAGCATCACCAGCATCGGGTTCCGGGGCGTCCAGTCGCCGTTGACCGAGTACTCGCGCACCAGCGGCAGGTACTGCTCCAGCGTCTCGCGGGGGTGCCCGGACAACGCGCCGAGCACGCACACCAGGAACTCCTCGGGGTACTGCTCCTGCAGTTCCGGGGAGCAGCGCGAGACGACTTCCAGCGACAGCCCGGCGCCCTCGAACCGCCGTCCGCGCATCCACCAGTACATCGCCAGCAGCGGCACCAGCCGCAGCGCCAGCCCGACGTCGTGCGCGGTGGCCCAGCGCAGGGCGGCCAGGACGTTGTCGTACTCGGCGTCGAACCGGTCGAGCCACTCCAGCTGGGCCGCGGTCCGCAGCATCGGGTCGGCTTCCTCGGCGAACCGCAGGAAGTACTCCGCGTGCGCGCGGTGGAGCCGCTCGGTCTCGCCCGCTTCGGCGAGCTTCTCCGCGCCGAACGCGCGGATCGTCTCCAGCATCCGGAACCGGCCCCCGACCGCCTCGACGAGGGACTTGCCCGCCAGTTCCGGCAGCAGGTCGACGTCGGTGCCGCACACCTCGGCGGCGGCCGCGGCGGTCGCGCCGCCGGCGAACACCGTGAGCCGCCGCGCCAGTTCGCGCTCCTCGTCGTCGAGCAGGTCCCAGCTCCACTCGACGACGCCGCGCAGCGAGCGGTGCCGCGCCT
>NZ_JAAGNB010001788.1:0-5542 GCF_010550475.1 Amycolatopsis sp. SID8362 | reverse complement strand
CGCAGCCAGTCCGGGCTGCCCGCGGTCTGCGCGAGCGCGGCTTCAACGCCGGAACCGGCCACCAGGTCCGCCGACAGCGTCGCGGCGAGCGACGCGGGTGCTGGGCCCGGGATGCCGTTCCAGGCCGGGAGAGCGGCCAGCAGGCCCCCGCAACGGCCCGGGTTGCGGACGGCCCACTCCGCGGCCAGGTGCGCGCCGAACGAAATGCCGCCCACGAGCAGCTCGCCGTGGTCGGCCGCCAGCGCGTCCAGGGCCGCCAGGTAGCCGTCGGCCAGCGCCGCGCCCGGGGGCGGCGGTGGCGCGATGAGCGGGACACCGAGGGCGCGCAGCGGCCCTTCGAAGACGGCCCGGACGAACACTTCGTCCGAGCCGGTGCCGGGCAGCAGCACCGCGGCGGGAACTCTGATCGCGGACGTCACGTTGCGATCTTTGCGCAAAGGCGTTTCCCTGGCGGGGACCGCAGTACGCTGGAATCGCACGGGCCGCAAGCAGTTATGTCGGGGGCCCCGGAGCACAGGAGCACCTATGTCCGCCAAAGACGGCGGCTACTTCAGCCGGCTGGTACGCAAGCTGACCAGCGACGTCGAGGATCTCGACGCAGACGAAATGTCGATGAGGTCGGGCGCCGAAGGGGCGCAGCGGGCCTGTGACTGCCGTTCCGGTGAAGAGGTCACCGTGATGGGGAGACTGCGCAGCGTGGAGCTCTGCCCGACGAACGAGGCCGCCACCCTGGAGGCCGAGCTGTTCGACGGAACACAGGGCGTGACGCTAATCTGGCTCGGCCGCCGCCGGATCCCGGGCATCGAGCCTGGCCGGACGATCAAGGTGCGCGGCCGGATGGCCGAGCGTGACGGCCAGAAGGTGCTGTACAACCCCTATTACGAGCTCCAGAGCCCAGTGAGTTGATCACCCATCGTGACTGAACCCGCCCCGAGCGAGAAGAAGACCGACGCGGAAGAACCGCAGCCGACCCTGCTCGAGCAGATGGGCGGCGTGTCCGGCCTGATCTACTCGTCGCTGCCGGTGATCGTCTTCGTGCTGGCCAACTCGTTCTTCGGGCTGACCGCGGCCATCTGGACCTCGATCGGCAGCGCGGTGGCCATCACCGTGCTGCGGCTGGTCCGCAAGGAGCCGCTGCAGCCGGCGATCTCGGGGTTCTTCGGCGTCGCGATCGCGGCGTTCATCGCCTACCGGACGGGGTCCGCGAAGGGCTTCTTCCTGTTCGGGATCTACGCGAGCCTGATCTACTGCGGCGTCTTCGTGCTGTCGGTGGTCGTCCGCTGGCCGATCGCGGGCGTCGTCTGGAACATGCTCAACGGCAGCGGCCACGCCTGGCGCAAGGACAAGCCGTCCCGCTACGGCTACGACATCGCCACGCTGGCGATGGCACTGATCTTCGCCGCCCGGTTCGTGGTCCAGCGCTGGCTGTACCAGGAGGACTACACGGGCTGGCTGGCCTTCGCGAAGATCGCGATGGGGTACCCGCTGTACGCGCTGGGCCTGCTGGTGGTCGTGTGGGCGGTGCGGCGGTCGGACAAGCGCCTGAAGGCGCTGGCGGAGACCGAACCGACACCGGAGACGGACGCGGAGGTCGAAGCCCGGCTGCGCGAGAAGTACGCGGCCCCGGAGGCTTGAGCCGGACGCCGGTGTCTTGAATGAGTCATTCAGGACCTCCGGCGACCTGAATGAGTCATCCAAGACACGGCGCCCCACCCCGGCGCGACTTTGCCGAGGCCCTGTCGCCGGACGCGGCAAGCCACAACCCCCGCGCGTGGGGGCGCCCCCGTTTTCCACGCTACCGGCAGGCACCGACAGTTCCGGCCGCCGAATGTCGCCAATGGCCCATTCACGGCGCCGGCGGTCCCGAACGAGCCATTCGCGGCACTCGCCGGGCCCCGCCAAGACACACCAGAAGGCCCCCCGGCACACCGGCCAGGGGCCTTCTTCGCGTCCTCAGTACCCGAGCGCCGTCCGGATCTCCGGCTCCACGTCCGCGGTCGCCACGAACAGCAGCTCGTCGCCCGGCTCCAGCGGGTCCTCCGGCTGCGGCACGATCACCCGGTCACCCCGCAGGATCGTCACCAGCGCCGCGTCGCGCGGCAGCGACAGCTCGCTCACCGGCTTCCCGGCCAGCGGTGTCTCCGCCGGCAGGGTCAGCTCGACGAGGTTCGCGTTGCTCTGCCGGAACGTCATCAGCCGCACGAGGTCGCCGACGCTGACCGCTTCCTCGACCATCGCCGCCAGCATCCGGGGCGTCGAGACCGCCACGTCGACGCCCCAGGCGTCGGTGAACAGCCACTCGTTGGCCGGGTTGTTCACCCGGGCCACCACGCGCCGCACCGCGAACTCCGTCTTCGCCAGCAGCGAGACCACCAGGTTGGCCTTGTCGTCGCCGGTCGCGGCGATGACGACGTCGCACTGCTCGATCCCGGACTCCTCCAGGATCGACACCTCGCAGGCGTCGCCGAGCACCCAGTCGGCCTGCTCGACCGCGTGCGGCTCGAACTGGTCGGCCTCCCGCTCGATGAGCATCACCTGGTGCCTGCCGTCGATCAGCTCCGCGGCGATGGAGCGCCCGACCGCGCCCGCGCCCGCAATCGCGACCCTCATGCTTCGTCCTCCGGTTCGCGGTGCGCCACGCTGGTCACGTCGCTGACGGTGCCGGACCGCGCGGCCACCCACACGTCGTCGCCGTCCTGGACCACGGTCTTGTTGTCCGGCAGCACGGGCGTGCCGAAGCGCATGATGAACGCCACGCGCGCGCCGGTCGCCTCCTGCAGGGACCGGACGGAGTGCCCGACCCAGCCCTCGTGCAGCGGCAGCTGCAGCAGCGCGACGTTGCCCGACGGGTCCCGCCACGCCGACGCCACGCCGTCCGGCAGCAGCGTCCGCAGGAACCGGTCGGTGGTCCACGGCACGGTCGCGACCGTCGGGATGCCCAGCCGCTCGTACACCGCCGCGCGCTTGTGGTCGTAGATCCGCGCGACGACGTGCTCGATGCCGAAGTTCTCGCGCGCGACCCGCGCCGAAATGATGTTCGAGTTGTCGCCGCTGGACACCGCCGCGAACGCGCCGGCCCGCTCGATGCCCGCCTCGACGAGCACCTTGCGGTCGAAGCCGACGCCGACGACCTGCTGACCGTGGAAGTCGCTGCCGAGCCGGCGGAACGCCTGCTGGTTCTTGTCGATGACGGCCACCTCGTGGCCGAGCCGCTCCAGCGCAGCGGCCAGGGACGCGCCTACCCGGCCGCATCCCATGATCACCACGTGCACGCCCTGCCTCCTCTTCGGCGGTTACCCGTCCGTCTTACCCCCGACATACCAGCGCCGAACCTACCGTGCGCCCGGACAGTTACGCTTCCGTGGTGTCGAAGTTCCCGACCGTGCTGAAACGCCTGGTCCTCGGACGTCCGTTCCGCAGTGACAGGCTCGCTCACACGCTCCTGCCCAAGCGCATCGCGCTGCCGATCTTCGCGTCCGACGCGCTCTCCAGCGTCGCGTACGCGCCGGAAGAGATCTTCCTGACGCTGAGCGTCGCGGGCTTGTCCGCCTACGCGCTGGCGCCGTGGATCGGCATCGCCGTGGCGCTGGTCATGCTCGTCGTCGTCGCGTCCTACCGGCAGAACGTGCACGCCTACCCCAGCGGCGGCGGTGACTACGAGGTCGCGAACACCAACCTGGGCGGCAAGTTCGGCCTCACCGTGGCCAGCGCGCTGCTCGTCGACTACGTGCTCACGGTCGCCGTGTCCACTTCGTCCGGCGTGGCCAACATCGGGTCGGCCGTCCCGTGGGTGGCCCAGCACAAGGTGCTCGCCTCGATCGTCATCGTCGTCGTGCTGACGTCGCTGAACCTGCGCGGCATCCGCGAGTCGGGGAAGGCCTTCGCGATCCCGACATACGGCTTCATCCTGGGCATTCTGGCCATGGTGGTGTGGGGCCTGCTGCAGGCGGCCACCGGCACCGAGATGAAGGCCGAGAGCGCCGGGTTCACGCTGAACGCCGAAGGCACCTTCGCCGGCGTCGCGTACGCGTTCCTGGTGCTGCGGGCGTTTTCCTCCGGCGCGGCGGCGCTGACCGGGGTCGAGGCGATCAGCAACGGCGTCCCGGCGTTCCGGAAGCCGAAGTCGAAGAACGCGGCGACCACGCTTTTGATGATGGGCGTGCTGGCGGTCACCATGCTGGTCGGCATCATCACGCTCGCCACGATCACCGACGTCAAGTTCGCCGAAGACCCGGCGGAACAGCTCGCGGGCGCGCCGGCGGGCTACGAGCAGAAGACGATCGTCGCGCAGATCGCGCACGCGGTGTTCGCCGACTTCCCGCCGGCCTTCTACTACATCTCCTTCTCCACCGGCATCATCCTGCTGCTGGCCGCGAACACCGCGTTCAACGGCTTCCCGGTGCTGGGCTCGATCCTGGCGCAGGACCGCTACCTGCCGCGGCAGCTGCACACGCGCGGCGACCGGCTCGCGTTCTCGAACGGGATCCTGTTCCTGGCGGCGTTCGCGCTGGTGCTGATCATCGCCTTCGACGCCGAGGTCACCCGGCTCATCCAGCTGTACATCGTGGGCGTGTTCGTGTCGTTCACGGTGAGCCAGGCCGGCATGATCCGGCACTGGAACCGGTTGCTGGCCAAGGAAACCGACCCGGGCGTGCGGCGGCGGATGCGGCGCTCGCAGACGGTGAACGCGATCGGCCTGACCATGACCGCGACCGTGCTGGTGATCGTGCTGATCACGAAGTTCCTGCTCGGCGCGTGGATCGCGATCGCCGCCATGGTGGCGATCTACGTGCTGATGACGGCGATCCGGCGGCACTACGACCGCGTCGCCGACGAGCTGAAGGACCTCGGCGACACCCCGACCGTGCTGCCGTCGCGCAACCACGCGATCGTCCTGGTGTCCAAACTGCACCGTCCGACGCTGCGCGCGCTGGCCTACGCCAAGGCGATGCGCCCGGACGTCCTCGAAGCCGTGACGGTCAATGTGGACGATGCCGACACGCGAAGGCTCACCGCTGAGTGGGACGCGCACAACTTCAAGGTGCCGCTGAAGGTCGTCGAGTCGCCCTACCGCGAGATCACGAAGCCGGTGCTCGACTACGTGAAGCGCGTGCGCGGCGACAACCCGCGCAACGTGGTCACCGTGTTCATCCCGGAGTACGTGGTCGGCCACTGGTGGGAGCAGGTGCTGCACAACCAGAGCGCGCTGCGGCTCAAGGGGCGCCTGCTGTTCCAGTCCGGCGTGATCGTGGCGAGCGTGCCGTGGCAGCTCGAGTCCTCGGCCAAGGCGGCCGCGCGCGTCCGGAACGAACGGCCCGCGGCCGGCGACGTCCGGCGCGGGTTCTCGCCCAACGGCAAGCAGGCGGCCGCCCCGAAGCCGAAGGAGCCTGCCGAATGACGAGCTGGCTGGGCCGGGTCCTCGAGGTGGAGGTCGGACCGGTCGCGCACGGCGGCCACTGCGTGGCGCGCGCCGACGGCCGCGTCGTGTTCGTCCGGCACGCGCTGCCGGGCGAGCGGGTCCGCGTCGAGGTCACCGAGGACA
>NZ_JAAGNB010001741.1:0-2482 GCF_010550475.1 Amycolatopsis sp. SID8362 | reverse complement strand
CGCGGGCGGCTCGCCGGGGTGCACGGTCCAGACGTCGCCGGTGTCGGTGGCGCGCAGGGAAACCGGGCCGGGCAGCTCGGGAACGGCGTGCCAGCGCGTGACGCGGGGCAGCATCGCGCCGAGCACCTCGTCGACGCCGTCCGCGGCCACGGCCGGGTCGAGCACGTGCTGGCTGCCCGAGTCGGCGAGGTGGACGGCGGTTTCGTGCACCTGGCGGCGGAACCAGAACGCCTTGGTCTTTTCGGTGCCGCCGAAGTGCCAGCACGGGTCTTCGGGGGTGGCGCGCTCGAGGGCGTCGAGGAGCAGGCCGGCGCTTTCGGCATACCAGGACGCCAGGTCGGCGCCGGGACCCGATTCGAAGTCCTGGGACTGCGGCTCCCCGGTGGTGACGACGGTGGCCGCCCAGCGGTGGACGTTCCCGAGGTGCGTGCCGAGGTCGGCGAGCGTCCAGTCGCCGCAGTCGGGCACCTTCGCGGCGGGGTCGCCGGTGCGCAGCGCGTCGGTGAAGGCACCCGTGAGCTCCCGCAGCACGGGCAGGTAGTCGCGGGCGGGGAACGGCATCGTGGTCATCGGCGCTCCGGGTGCGGAAAACCGGGGCCACGCGCGGGCGTGGCCCCGGTGTCGGTCACAGGTCGGGGAACCAGAGCTTCAGCTCGCGCTCGGCCGACTCCGGCGAGTCCGAGCCGTGCACCAGGTTGTACTGGGTCTCCAGCGCGAAGTCGCCGCGGATGGTGCCCGGGGTGGCCTTCTCGACCGGGTCGGTGCCACCGGCCAGCTGCCGGAACGCGGCGATCGCACGCGGGCCCTCGACGGCGAGCGCGACCAGCGGGCCCGACGTGATGAACTCCAGCAGCTCGCCGAAGAACGAACGCTCCTTGTGCTCGGCGTAGTGCTCCTCGGCCAGCGCCTGCGGCACGGTCCGCAGTTCGACGGCGGCGAGCTTGAGGCCCTTGCGCTCGATCCGCGAGATGACCTCGCCGACGAGGCCGCGCGCGACGCCATCGGGCTTGACCAGGACCAGCGTGCGTTCAGTCACGACGGTGTTTCTCCTTGTTGCGGTTGCGTGTCGGTGCGCGTGAGCGTAGCCGGAGGCGGTGAGCGGTCTCGGCGGAGGTGGCGGTCGAGCGGTCTGCCGGGCGTCGCGGCGATGTCATGAAAGGGTCGTTCATGTCGTCTGACGAGGTGAACGACCCTTTCATGACGTGCGGGCCGCCGGATCGGCCGTGCGGGCCCGGTCAGCGGCCCTGCGGGTGCAGCTTCTTGGACCACAGCGAAGCTCCCGTGGCATCCCGCAGATCCACCGTCAGGTCCCCGCTGACACCGTCCACGTTCAGCTCACCGAAGTGCTGGAACCCGTCGATCGGCGCAGTGTTCGCCGCCGGCGGGGCGTGGACGAACACCGCCTCGGGGCCGAACGTCGGGTCCAGTGCGTTGGGCCCGAACGCGCCCGCGTTCAGCGGTCCGGACACGAACTCCCAGAACGGGTCGAAGTCCTGGAAGGCCGCGCGGTCCGGCGAATAGTGGTGCGCCGCGGTGTAGTGGACGTCCGCGGTCAGCCAGACGACGTTGCGGACGCGGCGGCGCTGGATCTCGCGCAGCACCCACGCCAGCTCGGTCTCGCGGCCCCCCGGGGCGCCCGGGAGGTTGTTCGCCACCGCTTCGATGTTCTTGCCGTCCGGGACGACCAGGCCGAGCGGCATGTCCGCCTGGACGATCTTCCACGTCGCCGTGCTGCGGCCGAGCGCGTCGGCCAGCCAGCGGGCCTGGCGGTCGCCGAGGATGTAGCCGGGCTTGGTCTGGTCCGCGGTGTTGGCGTTGCGGTAGGTCCGCATGTCCAGCACGAAGATCTCGACGCGCGAGCCGTAGGTGAAACTGCGGTAGACGCGGCCGTCGACCGCCTGGCGCGAGTCGATCGGGTGCCACTCGTGGAAGGCCTGGTACGCCCGCGGCGCGAGGACGTCGACGCGCTTCTCGGTGTAGGCCGGGTTGTCGAGGATCTTGCCCGGGTACCAGTTGTTCAGGACTTCGTGGTCGTCCCACTGGACGTAGGACGGCACCTGCGCCGCGAACCGGCGGAAGTTCTCGTCGAGGCGGTTGTACGCGTGCTGGCCGCGGAACTCGTCCAGCGTCTCCGCGACCTTCGACTTCTCCGCCGTGACGACGTTGCGCCAGGTCCGGCCGCCCGGCAGGGACACGGTTTCGGTCAGCGGGCCGTCCGAATACACCGTGTCGCCGCTGTGCAGGAACAGGTCGGGGTTCCGCGCGGCCATCGCCGAGAAGATCGTCATCCCGCCCAGGTCCGGGTTGATGCCCCAGTTCTGGCCGACGACGTCGCCGGACCAGACGATCCGGGTGTCGCGGCGGCCGACCGGTGCCGTGGCGAACCGGCCGGTCAGCGGCTCGCTCGTGGCGCGCCCGTCGAGGGACTCCGCCGTGACGCGGTAGTGGTACTCCGTGCCGGGCCGCAGCGCGGCGACGCGGA
>NZ_JAAGNB010001686.1:0-1694 GCF_010550475.1 Amycolatopsis sp. SID8362 | reverse complement strand
CGCGACCTGGACGCCGTCGCGGTAGACGCCGTTGAGCACGGTGCCCAGCACGGCGACGCCGATGGTGCCGCCGACCTGGCGCAGCACCTGGATCAGCGCCGAGCCGGCGCCCGAGCGCCCCTCGGTGAGCGCGCCCATCGCCATCGACATCAGCGGCGGCAGCGTGCACCCGGTGCCGAGGCCGATGACGACCTCCCAGCCGACGGTGCCGCCGTAGCCGTCCGACGGCGCCGTCCCCCACGCCAGGCCCGCCGCGAGCAGCAGGAACCCGCCGGTGACGACCACGCGCACCCCGACCGCGGCGACCAGCCGTTCGGCGATCTTCGCCGAGACCAGCATCCCGCCGATCAGCGGCAGCAGCCGCAGCCCGGTCTGCAGCGCGTCGGCGCCCTGCACGGCCTGGAACAGCTGCGGCAGCACGAACATCAGCCCCATCAGCGCGAAGGACGCCATGGTGGCGAGCACCGCGCCCCAGACGAACCGCGGTTCGCGGAACAGCGCGAGGTCGGTCAGCGGCGCGGCCACCCGCGTCTGGGTCCGGCAGAACACCGCGACCAGCGCGACACCGAGGGCGATCAGGCCGTACGTCACCGGGTCGGCCCAGCCGTGCTCGCCGGCGTGCACGAAGCCGTAGGTGAGCGCGACCAGCCCGGCGGCCGAGAGCGCGATGCCCGCGACGTCGACGCGCCCCTGGCCCGACCCCGGCGTCAGCGGCACGAGGAACAGCACCGCGGCCACGCCGACCGCGGCCAGCGGGACGTTGATGAGGAACACCGAGCCCCACGCGAAGTGGTCGAGCAGCCAGCCGCCGAGCAGCGGCCCGAGCGGGATGCCGACGAAGGTCGCCATGACCCACGTCGTCAGCGCCTTCGCGCGCTCTTCCGGCGGGAAGAGGATGTTGAGCAGCGAGAGCGACAGCGGGATGAGGAACGCGGCGCCGACGCCGAGCACGACCCGCGCGGCGATCAGCGTGCCCGGCGAACCGGCGTAGGCGCAGCCCAGCGACGCGAGCCCGAAGACCGCGAGCGCGCCGAGCAGGAGCTTCTTCGGGCCGAACCGGTCGCCGAGCAGGCCCGCCGGGAGCAGGAGCGCGGCGAGCGCCAGCGTGTAGGCGTTGCCGAACCACTGCAGCTGCGTGGTCGTGGCGCCGAGGTCGACGGCCAGGGTCGGCACGGCGACGTTGAGCACGGTCAGGTCGAGACCGACGGTCAGCAGGCTCACCGCGAGCGCGCCGAGGGCCCACCACCTGCGTGGATAGAGCTGAGTCATAGCGACCCCCAATTGATAGTTACTACCAAATGAGAGTAGCTCTCAAATTCCGTGGGCGCCAGAGCCGAAATTTTGTTGCACGCGCGTACCAAGCTGGGTTCTCATCGAGGACGTGCCACTGCAGCCGTACCGCCGGGTCCTCGCCGTTCCCCGCGTGTCCTCGACCATGGCCCTGATGTTCCTGGCGCGGCTGCCGATGACCATGAACGGCGTGATGATGACGCTGTACGTCGTCACCGGGCTCGGCCGCGGCTACGGCGCCGCCGGCCTGGTCGGCGCCGGCATCACGCTCGGGATGGCCCTCGGCGCGCCCCTGGTCGGCCGGTGCATCGACCGGTACGGGCTGCGCCCGGTCGTCGCGGTCTGCGGGATCGCCACGACGGCGTTCTGGGTCGCCGCGCCGCACCTGCCCTACGCGGCGCTCG
>NZ_JAAGNB010001629.1:0-2277 GCF_010550475.1 Amycolatopsis sp. SID8362 | reverse complement strand
CGACCCGCCGCCGCACGTGTTCGCCGACGAGCTCGGCCTGCGCCTGGCCGATCCGGGCGCGGGCTGGCGGGACCGCGACGACATGGACCCGGCCGGCGCCGGCCGCTACCGGGCCGGCATGGTCGCGCGGGCCCGGTTCGTCGAGGACCTGGTCGTCGAACAGGCGGCCCGCGGCGTCGGGCAGTACGTCATCCTCGGCGCCGGACTGGACACCTTTGCCCTGCGCCGCAAGGAAATCGCGTCGCGCCTGCGCGTGTTCGAGGTCGACCAGCCCGGCCCGCAGGCGTGGAAACGCTCGCGACTGAACGAACTCGGCCTCGGCGTACCCGCGTGGCTGCGGCTGGTACCGGTCGACTTCGAGGCGGCGTCGTGGTGGGACCGGCTCGCGGAAGCGGGCTTCGCGGCGGACGAACCGGCGGTCGTCGCGTCCACCGGCGTCAGCATGTACCTGTCGAAGGCGGCGAACGCGGCCACGCTGCGCCGGATCGCCGGGTTCGCCCCGGGTTCCACGCTGGCGATGACGTTCATGCTGCCACCCGAACTCCTCGGCGACGACGAGCGCGCCCGGCACCGCGCCACCGCGAGCAAGGCGAAGGCGGCGGGCACGCCCTTCGTCAGTTCCTTCTCCCCCGCGGAAATGCTGGCGCTCGCCCGGGAAGCCGGGTTCGCGGACGCGGTGCACGTTTCGGGTACCGAGCTCGACGAGCGCTACTTCGCCGGTCGCACGGACGGCCTGCGGATCGCACGCGGCGAGGAATTCCTCATCGCTACGGCCGGGGCAGCTGCCCGAGGTACGCCCGCAGCATCGACTTGACCGGGTCCAGCAGCTCGGGCGCGCCGTCGCCCCGGAATGCCTCCTGCAGCACCGCGTCCGCGGCGAGGAACGCCGTGCGGCAGGCGACCGCGGCCGCGTAGTCGTCGCGCAGGAGGTGCTGCGCGACCAGGATCCGGTGCACGCCGGTGGCCATCACGCGCTTGTGCGCGCGGTCGGCTTCGCGGGCGCCGTCGGTGAGGCCGCGTCCCAGCCACAGGGCGCGGAAGCCGGGTTCGGCGCGGTAGAGCCCGGCGAACGCGTCGACGAGCAGGCCGACCGGGTCGTCCCAGGCCTCCTGCTCCGCCCGCGCGGCGAAGGAACCCATGAGGTCTTCGAGCCGGGCGAGGTACCCCACGGCCAGCGCCTCGGTGATCGCCTCGCGGTCGGGCAGGTACTGGTAGAGCGTCCCGACGGGCACGCCGGCCGCGGCGGCGACTCGGGTCGTCGTCAGCGCTTCGACGCCTTCGTCGGCGAGCAGGCGGTCGGCGGCCGCCAGCACCCTGGCCAGCTTTTCCCGCGAGCGCGCCTGGCGCGGCACCCGGCGCAGCCGGCCCTCGGTCATTCGCTCTCCAAACCTGAACGTGACTTTGATTCGGATTTATCCTAGCCTCGGCGCATGGCAGACGCGAGTTCGGCGCTCGACGAAGCGCGGCGGTCGGTGGCGAGGGCCTGTCACGGGCTCGCGGGCGAAGGCCTGCTCATCGGCAGCGCGGGCAACGTGAGCGTCCGGGTGGGCGAGCACGTGGCGGTGACCGCGACCGGCGTCGTGCTGGGCCGGGCCACGGCGGACGACGTCACCGTCGTCGACCTGGACGGCGAGGTGGTCGCCGGTGAGCGGGCCCCGACCTCGGAACTGGAGCTGCACCTGGGGATCTACCGGCGCTACGGCGCGGGCGCGGTGGTGCACACCCATTCCCCGCAGGCCACGGCGGTGTCGCTGGTGCTCGACGAACTGCCCTGCGTCCACTACCAGCAGCTGGCCCTCGGCGGCGCGATCCGGGTCGCGCCGTTCGCCGTCTTCGGGTCGGCGGAGCTGGCCGCGAAAACCCTCACCGCGCTCGACGGCAAGTCCGCGGCACTGCTGGCCAACCACGGCGCGGTCGCCCACGGGCCGACGCTGGAAGCCGCGGTCGACAACGCGCTGCTGCTCGAGTGGGCGTGCGGGCTGTACGTGCGGGCCGCGACGCTCGGCGCGCCCCGGGTCCTGGAGCCCGCCCAGCAGGAGGCCGTCGTCGCCGCGGCCGTGCGCCAGGGGTACGGGCAGTGACGCAGACGGTCGTGACGCTCGGGGCGCACGTGTTCGACGTGCAGGTCCGCCCGGTCGAAGCCATCCCGGACGGCCAGGGCGCGACCCTCGTCGAGCAGATCCGGTTCGGCCCGGCCGGCACCGCCGCGGGCACGGCGGTCACGCTGGCGAAGCTGGGCGCGACGGTCCGCACGGCGGGCGCGATCGGCACCGACCC
>NZ_JAAGNB010001581.1:0-1048 GCF_010550475.1 Amycolatopsis sp. SID8362 | reverse complement strand
CGGCGGGCTGCGGGGCAGGCTCGTCCTGACTCCCTAGCCTGGACGGCATGGATGATCGCGTACTCCTCATCACCGGCGCCTCGCGCGGGCTCGGCGCCGCCACCGCGCGGCTGGCCGCCGAAGCCGGGTTCAAGGTCGCGCTCGTGGCTCGGCAGGCCGGGTCCGTCGCGGCGCTCGCCGCCGAACTGGGCGAAGACCGGGCAGTCGCCCTCGGCGCCGACGTCGGCGACTGGCCGAGCGTCTCCGCGGCCGTCGACGAGACCGTCGCCCGGTTCGGGCGGCTCGACGCGGCCTTCGCCAACGCCGGCATCGGCGTCGGGACGTCGTTCTTCGGCACCGACGACCCCGACCCGCGAGCGTGGGAGGCGATGGTCCGCACCAACGTCCTGGGCGCCGCCTACACCGCCCGGGCCGTCCTCCCGGCGCTCAAGGAGACGGCCGGGCACCTGCTGATCACCGGGTCGGTCGCGGGCCGCTACATCCGGAACAGCAGCCTTTATTCGGCGACGAAGTGGGCGGTGACCGGAATGGCGGGCGCGATCCGCGAGGAGGCCGTCGGCACCGGCGTCCGGGTCACGCTGATCAACCCGGGCATCACCGACACCGACATCCTCACCGACGAGCAGCGCAAGAAGCCGAAGCTGGCGGCGGACGACATCGCCCGCGCGGTGCTCTACGCCCTCCAGCAGCCGCCGTCGGTCGACGTCAACGAGATCATGGTCCGGCCGACGGGCCAGGTCCTCTAGCGCAGGCGCGCCACCCGGCCCTGGGCCCCGCTGGCCCAGCAGGCCGCGCCGGCGCAGTCCACGGAGTCGAAGCTGCCGGTGTCGAAGCGGGTCCAATGCCGTCCGCCGTCGGGACTGAGGTCGCTGCCGCCGGGGCCGACCGCGAGCACTGTGCCGCCGCGCCAGGCCAGCCCGGAGCGGTACCCCGCCGGGTACTGCCCCGGGGTGGTCCAGGTGTGGCCGCGGTCGCGGGTCAGCGCGACAGCCGGGCCCGGCGCGTCCGGGTTCGCGAAGTCGCCGCCGATCGCGATCCCCTGGGACGG
>NZ_JAAGNB010001536.1:0-1438 GCF_010550475.1 Amycolatopsis sp. SID8362 | reverse complement strand
CCGGTAGGTGCCGGGGTCCACCGGCTCGGCGGAGTCACCGGTGCCCCGCAGGTCCAGCACGGCGGTCCGCCGGTGCGCGCTCAGCCCGCCGAGATCGCCGAGGTAGGCGCCCGCGCGCATCGGCCCGCCGGGCAGGCACACCACCGGCGGCTCGGCCCCGCTGCCGGAGAGGTGGACGGCGAGCGCGGTCCCGTCCGGCGCGGAGAAGTCACGCGAGACCATCAGCGGCTCCGGGCGAGGTAGGCCTCCAGCGTCGCCAGCCGGTGCTCGCGGGCGAACCGCTCGACCTCGTCCGGCCCGGCACCGCCCTCGATCAGCGCGAGCAGCCGCTCGTGCTCTTCGACGGACTTCGGCGCCCGCCCCGGCACGGAGGCGAACGTGCTGTCGCGGACGGCGGCGAGCCGGGTCCAGCAGCGCTGCACCAAGTCGACCAGGTTCGGGTTGGGGCACGCGCCGAACAGCACCTCGTGGAACTCGGCGTTCAGCGCGGTGAACGCCAGCGGGTCGAACTCGGCGAGGCTGCGGCGCATCCGGTCGTTGAGCGCGCGGGCCCGCGCCAGCGCGTCCGGCGTGAGCAGCGGCGCGGCGAGGCCGGTGGCGGCGCCCTCGACGATCGCGACCGTCTGCATCGCGTGCTGGTAGGCGACGGGATCGATGGCGGTCACCCGGGCGCCGACGTTCCGCTCGAACTGGATCAGTTCTTCGGCCTCGAGCCGGCGCAGGGCCTCCCGGACGGGCACCGCGCTGACGTCGAGTTCCCGGCCGATCTGGTCGAGCACCAGCCGGTACCCCGGGCCGTAGCTCCCGTCCAGGATCCGGGCTTTGATCGTCTCGTAGGCCAGCTGGGACTTCGTGACCGGTCTTCCCGAGGACGCGCTGATCATGTAGGAAACAATATATGGTCTCCCCTGCGCCTCCGTCCCCGACCGCGGCCGACCTGATCGTCGACGGGCTGCGCGCCCACGGCGTGGACACCGTCTTCGGGCTGCCCGGCGTGCAGACCTACGACCTGTTCGACAGCCTCGCCCGCGCCGAGGGCGAGATCCGGGTCATCGGCGCCCGGCACGAGCAGACCGTCGCCTACATGGCCTTCGGGTACGCGCAGGCGACCGGCCGGACGGGCGTCTGCACCGTGGTGCCGGGGCCCGGCGTCCTCAACGCGTCGGCCGCGCTGCTCTCGGCGCACGGGGCGAGCGCGCCCGTGCTGTGCCTGACCAGCGAGATCCCGCGCGCCTACCTCGGCCGCGGGCTCGGGCACCTGCACGAGATGCCCGACCAGCTCGCGACCCTGCGCACGCTGACGAAGTGGTCGGCGCTGGTCGAGCACCCGACCGGGGTCCCGGACGCACTGGCGACCGCGTTCCGGGAAGCGGCGGGCGGGCGGCCGCGGCCGGTTTCGCTGGCGGTGCCGTGGGACGTGCTGGGGATGCGCGCCCCG
>NZ_JAAGNB010001488.1:0-1180 GCF_010550475.1 Amycolatopsis sp. SID8362 | reverse complement strand
CTCGGGCTCGACGCGGCCGGGCACCCGCTGCTGGCCGCGGCCACCCGGCTCGCCGACCCGGACGTCCGGCTGTTCACCGGTCGGCTCTCGCTCGCCGCGATGCCGTGGCTGGCCGACCACGCCGTCCTGGACACGCCGCTGCTACCCGGCACCGCGTTCCTCGACCTCGCCCTGCACGCGGCCCGCGAAACCGGGGCCGCCGTGGCGGAGCTGACCGTTGAAGCCCCGCTTGTGCTGCCGCGCCACGGCGCCGTGCTCGTCCAGGTGACCGTCGGCGAGGACGCCGTGAAGATCTTCGCCCGCACCGAAGACGGGCCCTGGACCCGGCATGCGTCGGGCACGCTCGCCCCGGCCGCCGACGTGCGCCCGCCGCTGGCCTGGCCGCCCGCCGGGACCGAGATCGACGTCGAGAAGTTCTACGTCGCCGCGGCCGAAGACGGCTTCGACTACGGCCCCGCCTTCCAAGGCCTGGCCCGGGCTTGGCGGTCCGGCGACGACGTCTACGCCGAGATCAGCCCGGCCGAGCCCGGCGCCTTCGTGGTGCACCCGGCCCTGCTCGACGCCGCGGCCCAGGCCGTCCGGCTCGGGGACTTCTTCGCCGACGACGCGCCCCGCCTGCCGTTCGCGTGGTCCGGCGTCACGGCCCACACGGCCGGGGCGCGGGCGCTGCGGGCCCGGCTCTCCTCGGCCGGTCCCGACGCGGTGTCGCTCGTGGTCGACGACGAGGACGGCCGCCCGGTGCTGACGGCGGAAGCGCTTACTCTGCGTCCATTTTCGCCCGCTCAGCTCGCCGCTGGCTCGGACTCGCTGTACCGGCTCGCGTGGCAGCCGATCGAGGTCGGCGCGCCCGCCGAGGGCGACGTCGTGGTGTCCGTCGAGCCCGGCGACGTCCGCGAAGTCCTCGTGCGGCACCTGGACCTCGTGCGCGAGTGGCTGGACCGGGCCGAGGACGGCCGTCTGGTGGTGCTGACCCGCGGCGCGACCGAGGACGACCTCGCGGGCGCCGCGCTGTGGGGCCTCCTGCGGTCGGCGCAGGCGGAGCACCCCGGCCGGATCGTGCTCGCCGACGTCGACGACGACCCGCGTTCGCTCGACGTCCTGCCCGCCGCGCTCGGCACCGGCGAGGGGCAGCTCGCTCTGCGTGCCGGCACCGCGTACGTCCCGGCGTTCGCCCGGGCGG
>NZ_JAAGNB010001442.1:0-1628 GCF_010550475.1 Amycolatopsis sp. SID8362 | reverse complement strand
GCCGACGTTCGGCGCCGCCGCGGCGAACGCGGGCGGGATCCACAGCGCCGCGTCCGCCTGCTGCGGCCCGGGCGGCAGCAGCGACAACGCCTGCGACAGGTGCCGTGCCGCGGCGACCAGGTCGAAACCCCGTTCCGCGGCGGCGAGTTCGACGAGCAGCCTGCCGCGTTCTTCGCTGTCGGGCGCGGTGTTCAGCAGGGCCCGGCGCAGGTAACGCGCCGCCAGCTCGCCGGCCCCGCGCTCCAGCACGCTGCCCGCGGCCGAGCTGAGGATCCGCACTTCCCAAGGGTCTTCGGCGATGCCGACCTTCATCAGCGTCTCGGCGACCCGCTCCGCCGGGCGGCCGTGCTCGTAGAGCAGCCTCGCCGCGCGCCGGTAGAGGTCTTCGCGCAGCTCGACCGGGATCGCGGACTCGATGCCGTCGCGCACGCTCGTGGTGACGAAGCCGATCCGCCCGTCCTCGCGGCCGGCCAGGCCCAGCCGTTCCAGGTGCTGCACCGCGGAGGAGTACTCGACGTCGTCGAGCCCGACGAGGTCGGCGGCGAGCCCGGGCTCGGCGAGGTCGCCGAGCACCGCGACCGCGCGGGCCAGCGCGAGCACCGCGGGCGGCTGCGACCCCAGCGACATCAGGACGCGGTGGTCGAGCAGCCGCACGGCTTCGGCTTCCGCGGCCGCGGTCTGGGCGGCGACCGGCCGCAGCCCTTCGGCGACCAGTCCGGTGAGGACGGTCGCGACGTCGGCCGGGTTGCCGCGGGAAACGTCGTGCAGCATCGCGGTGAAGGGCTCCTCGGCGCGTTCGCCGAACGCGACCTCCGCCATCGAAGCGACCGCGGACCGCGAAAGCGGTGCGGGCACGACGATCCGCGCGGCCGCGGTCACCAGCTCGTGCACCAGCGGGTACTTCGGTGCCTCGCATTCGTCGGCCAGCGCCAGCGCCAGCAGGATCCGCGACCCGCTCAGCCGCTTGGCGAGGTAGCCCAGCAGGCGCAGCGATCCCTGGTCGGCCCACTGCAGGTCGTCGACGATCACCACGACCAGGTCGTCGTGGGACATCGCGTGCACGACCGTGTGCAGTCCATAGAGGACGGCTTCGGTGGGCAGGTAGTGCTCGTGGCCGTCGGTGATGAGCCGTTCTTCGGTCAGGGCGCGCAGGATCTGCTCGGACGCGCCCTGGAACCACCGGTCCCGCTCCGCTTCGCCGGCCGCGACGAGCACCGGGCGGCACAGCTGCTGGGCGATGCCGAACGCGAAGTCCTCTTCGAGCCGGGTGGCGTCCGCGCGCAGCACCCGGGCACCCGCGCCGAACGCCGCCGCCATGGTGTCCCGCAGCAGCGCGGACTTCCCGCTGCCCGCCGGGCCGCTGACCAGCAGCAGGGAACCGTCACCACCCGCGGCCGCGTTCAGCGCGGTGGCGATCGCGGCTCGTTCGGCGTCTCGCTCCAGCAGCACCGGTCATCAACTCGCTGCGGAGCCGGGGCTCATCAGCTCGGCGAGCTGCCCCCGGCCGGTCACGGTCAGCTTGCGGTAGATCCGGGTCAGGCGCAGCTCCACCAAGCGGCTGCTCAGCTGCAGCGCCCGCGCGATCTCCGGGTTCGTCCGGCCCGCGGCGGCGAGCGCGGCGATCCGGG
>NZ_JAAGNB010001390.1:0-1880 GCF_010550475.1 Amycolatopsis sp. SID8362 | reverse complement strand
GCGGGCGCAGACCGCGCTCGCGGCGGGCCGCGCCCTCGACAAGCCGGTCGAGGTCCGCTACCGCCCCGACGGCAAGCCGGAGTTCGACGGCGGCAACGTCGGCGCTTCGCACACCTCGCAGCTGACCCTCGTGGTCGCCGGCGCCGACCAGGTCGCCTGCGACATCGAGACGGCGATCGAACGCACCGAAGAGGACTGGGCCGGCCTGCTCGGCGAGGAGCTGCTCGGCCTCGGCCGGCTGCTCGCCGCGGACACCGGGGAACCGATCAGTGTCGCCAACACCCGGGTCTGGAGCGCGCTGGAGTGCGTCCGCAAGACCGGGCTGATGACCCAGGCGCTGACCGTCCGCCAGGTCGACGCCGACGGGTGGGCGCTGCTCGCCTCCGGCAACGCCCGGATCGCCACCTGGTCGACCACCGTCAACGACCGGACCGACCCGATCGTGTTCGCCGTGCTCCACGCAGAGGGGAACTGAAGATGTCCGACTACTACGAGATCCGCCACACGGTCGGCTTCGAAGAGACCAACCTGGTGGGCAACGTCTACTACGTGAACTACGTGCGCTGGCAGGGCCGGTGCCGCGAGATGTTCCTGAAGGAGAAGGCGCCGGCGGTGCTCGAAGAGGTCCGCCACGACCTCAAGCTGTTCACCCTCAAGGTGGAGTGCGAGTTCTTCGCCGAGATCACCGCGTTCGACGAGCTGTCCATCCGGCTGCGGCTGGAGGAGCTCACCTCGACGCAGATCCAGTTCGCGTTCGACTACGTCCACCTCACCACCGACGGTGAGGAGCGCCTGGTGGCCCGGGGACGGCAGCGCATCGCCTGCATGCGCGGGCCCAACACGGCGACCGTGCCGTCGCGGGTTCCCGAGCAGCTGCGCGAGGCGCTGGTGCCCTACTCGACGGCCGCGGTCAACGGCAAGGGAGTCTGACGTGGGCTACGAAGCAGAGCCTTCCGAGAGGACTCACGTCCTCAAGCGGCTGCGGACTTCGCCCGCCCGCCGGGGGCTGTCGGCCCAGCCGGGACTGCGCCAGGTGATGGCGCAGTTCGCGACCGGGGTGACCGTCCTGACGGCGGGCGGGGAGGACGCGCACGGCATGACCGCCAACGCGTTCTCGTCGGTGTCGCTGGAGCCGCCGATGGTGCTGTGCTGCGTCTCCAAGGCGGCCCGGATGCACGCCGCGATCGTCACCGCCGGCTCGTTCGGGGTGAACATCCTCGGGGCGGACCAGCAGGAGCTGTCGAAGTACTTCGCCGACTGGCGCCGTCCCGACGGGATCGCCCAGTTCGAAGCGGTCGGCTACACGGTCGGCGGCAAGACCGGCTCGCCGCTGCTGAAGGGCGCGCTGGCGTGGCTGGAGTGCGAGCTCGCCCAGGTCGTCGAGGGTGGTGACCACTCGATCTTCCTCGGCCGGGTGGTCGAGACCAGCCGCGGCGAGGGCGAGCACGCGCTGGTCTTCTACGGCGGCGGCTACCACCAGATCGACGGGCGCGCCCGCGCGGCCTGAAGGGACGGACGACATGCTGATCGCGGTCACGGGCGGAACCGGCTTCCTCGGGACCCACACGGTCGCGGCGCTGCTGCGGCGGGGTCACCGGGTGCGGCTGCTCGCCCGTGACCCCGGTCGCGTTCCGTCCACTGTGGACGTCGTGACGGGTGACGTCACCGATCCCGGTGCGGTCGCCCGGCTCGTCGAAGGAGCGGACGGCCTGCTGCACGCGGCGGGCGTCTACACCTTCGACAGCCGCCGCCGGGCCGAGGTGTGGCGGGTGAACGTCGAAGGCACGGCGGCCGTGCTCGACGCGGCCCGCCGCGCGGGCACCGGGCGGATCGTGCACGTCTCCACCGTCGGGGCGCTGTTCCCGACCGGCGCGCCGTCG
>NZ_JAAGNB010001344.1:0-724 GCF_010550475.1 Amycolatopsis sp. SID8362 | reverse complement strand
GCTGTCGACGTAGACGCGGTCGTCCTGGCCGTGCGCCAGCCGCGGCCGCCCGCCCGGCACCTTCTTGGTGCCCTTGAGGGTGCCGTGGCTGTCGTAGGTCCGGACCTCGTTGCGGGTTTCGTCGACGAGCGCGACGACGTGCGTGGTGGCGACCGGGCCGCTGAACCGGCCGTCCTTGGGCAGGTCGACCGAGACCGGGTGGCCGGCCCGGCCGTCCTTCCCGAGCCCGGTGGTGTCGATCAGGTGCAGTTGGTTGCGGTCCGGGTCGGCGACGGCGAGCCGCCCGTCGACCGAGGTGTTGGCCACCAGCGCCGTCGCGGGCAGCTTGACGCCGATCGCGACGGGCTCGCCGAGCCCGTCCTTGCTCACCGGGCTCAGCGTGTCCGCGGTGACGTCCAGGACCACCGGCCGGTCGTCGGCCAGCGCGAGCAGCCCGCTGTGCCCGGCGGGCAGCTGCGCCGGGCAGGTCGGGGTGGCGGCGCCGCGCGGCAGTTCGCACACCGCGCCGGTGTCGATCCGGTACACCCACAGGGTTCCGTCGCTCGTCGCGACGGGCGTGGCCAGCGGACCGCCGGCCGCGACGGTGGCCACCGGGTCGCCGAGCCGGACGATCCGGCCGGCGTTGCGGTAGACCAGGTACGGCCCGCCCGCGACCTCCAGCACCGACGGCGTTTCGGCGGCGGGCGGCGTGATCGAGCTCTCCACGCCCAATGTCGACTTGTCG
>NZ_JAAGNB010001291.1:0-1409 GCF_010550475.1 Amycolatopsis sp. SID8362 | reverse complement strand
CGCGGCTTCGGCCCGGCGCCGCGGCTCGGCGGTGCGCGCGCCGGTCGGCGGCGGCGCGGACACCTCCGCCACCCTCGAGCTGCTGTCCCGGGCGACGTTGGAGCGCCGTGAGGTGTGGATCGGGTTCGTGGACTCCCGCGGCACCGCCAGCCAGCGCGTGATCCGGCCGGTGCGCGTCGGCGGCGGGATCCTCGAAGGAGAGAACAACGAGCGGTACTCCCTCCACCGGATCACGTCGGCGGCGATCGTCGAGGACTGATTCCGGTGAATTCCCACCGGGGCGTCGTCGCAGGTGGTAAGCCTGGTCCATGAAGTGGGGAACGCGGGTGACCGCCGTCGCGGCGGCGACGATCGTGGGTGGGGCGGGCTTCTCCGGAGCGGCCGAGGCAGCCGGGCCGCCGGTCTATTCGAAGTACACCGTCAGCGGGACGACGCACATCGCGAAGCCGGGCGCCGACCTGAAGCTCGGGCCGGGACAGTTCGACATGTACACGCAGATCGGCTCGTACACCTTCTACGGGACGATCACGCTGCCGCCGGTGAAGGTGACCAAGGTGGTGCCCGGCATCGGCGCGGTCAGCGGCACCGTCACCCTCGGGCCCGGCAGCGCCGGCGGCTCGGTCTTCGGCGGCTTCTCCGGCTCGGCGACCTGGCCGGTCAAGCTGTCGGACGTGCGCGTGAACGGCGTCCCGTACGACGTCGGGGCGTCCTGTGGCACCGCCCAGCCGGTGACGACGGAACTCGTCGCGGACGGCTTCGTCGCGGGCCAGGGCGGCCGGCTGACCTCGACGTACACGCTCGGCGAGTTCGCGAACTGCGGGTCGGCGACGCCCGTGCTCAACACCGCGGTGGCCGGGCCGGGCAACACCCTGGCCCTCGACCTCACCGCGGGCTAGAGGGCGCGCAGTCCCGCGAGGACGCGCTCCATGAACTCGCGGGACGAGCGGTCGCCCAGGATCAGCTCGGTCTGGTGGATCAGCACCAGGCCGATGTCGGCCATGTCGCCGACCAGGATCTTCACCACGCCCAGCGGCAGCCGCAGGTGGGCGGCGATCTCGGCGACCGAACGGGTGTCCAGGCACAGGTCGCAGATCCGGCGGTGCTCGACCGACCGGACGCCGCGGTACCGGCGGCCGTCGTCGGACGTCGAGACCAGCGCCTCCAGCGCCAGGTTGTGGTCGGACCGCGTGCGCCCGCCGGTGCGGGTGTACGGGCGGACCCGCGAGTTCGCCGAAGCGACGGGCACCGGGCTCGCGACGCGGGCCGGCTCGTTCCAGGCCGGGTCCTCCCACGGTTCCGGCTGCGGGATCCAGCGGGTCTCCGGGTCCGGCGGGGGCGTCCACGACGGCGACGGCGCCATCCGGGGCGCGGGCGGGCGCGGAGCGGGTGGCCGGGGCGGGACAGGCGGG
>NZ_JAAGNB010001238.1:0-2783 GCF_010550475.1 Amycolatopsis sp. SID8362 | reverse complement strand
TGGCCAGCCGGGCGCTCGCCGCCGCGGCCACCGGGCCGGCCGACTACCACGCGGCGTACGGGAAGCTGCTGTCCGAGGCGGGCGGGCCGGTGCTGCTGCACTGGCTGGGCGAGCAGTTCGACCCGGCGCTGGCCGGCTACTGGGGCCACGACGACGTGCGCGCGGCCGCCCGCGAACTGGCGGCGCTCTGCACCGAACACGCCGGCACGATCGCCGGGGTGAAGGTCTCGGTGCTGGACGCCGACGTGGAGACGGAGTTCCGGCGCGCGCTGCCCGCGGGCGTCGCCTGCTACACCGGCGATGACTTCAACTACCCCGGGCTCATCGCGGGCGACGAGCACGGCCACAGCGAAGCCCTGCTCGGCATCTTCGACGCGATCGCCCCGGTGGCCGCGGCGGCGCTGCGTCACCTGGACGACGGCGACCGCACCGGGTTCCACGCAAGGCTCGACCCCACCGTGCCGCTGTCGCGCGAAATCTTCCGCGCGCCGACCCGGCACTACAAGACCGGCGTCGTCTTCCTGGCGTACCTGAACGGCCACCAGCGGCACTTCCGGATGATCGCCGGCCAGGAGTCGGCCCGCACGATCACCCACCTCGCGACGCTGCTGCGGCTCGCCGACGAAGCGGGCGCGCTGGCCGACCCCGACCTGGCCACCGCCCGGATGCGGCCGCTGCTGCGGGCCGCCGGGGTGGCGTGATGGACGAGCGGCTCAGCCTCAACCAGATCACCACGAAGTCCTGGTCCCTCCCCGAAGCGGTGGCGGGCTGCGCGGCGGCGGGCGTCGGCTGGATCGGGCTGTGGCGCGACAAGGTCGCCGAAACCGGCGTCGCCGAAACCGCGCGGCTGCTCAAGGAGCACGACGTCCGGGTGTCTTCGTTGTGCCGCGGCGGGTTCTTCACCGGCTTGACCCCGGAAGGGTTCCCTGTGGACGGTGTGACCCAGACCCGCGAGGCGATCGACGAAGCGGCCACGCTCGGCGCCGACGTGCTCGTGCTGGTGGTCGGCGGTGTCGCGGACGGCGACCTGGCCGGCTCTCGCCAGCGCGTCGCGGACGCCGTCGGCGAATTGGCCCCGTACGCGGGTTCACGCGGGGTGCGGCTCGGTTTGGAGCCGCTGCACCCGATGCAGTGCGCGGAGCGATCGGTGCTGTCCACTGTGGACCAGGCGCTGGCGATCGCGGCCGAGCACCCGCCCGAGCAGGTCGGGGTGATCGTGGACGAGTTCCACGTCTGGTGGGACCCGCGGATCGAGTCGTCGATCGCCGCGGCGGCCGGGCGGATCGCGGGGTTCCACGTGTGCGACGTGCTGGTGCCGCTGCCGGACCCGCTGCTGGGCCGGGCTCTTCCCGGGGATGGGCCGGTCGACCACCGGCACCTGAGGTCCTGCGTCGAGGCGGCGGGGTACGACGGGCCGATCGAGGTCGAGGTGTTCAACGCCGAGCTGTGGGCGCGGCCGGGTGCGGAGGTACTGGCGGAGACGATCGCGGCCTTCGAGCGCCACGTGGCCTGAGCCCGGGCCGCGACACCTGGCCCGGCGGAAACGACGTGAATGACTCATTCCTGTCGCCGGACGACATGAATGAGTCATTCACGTCATCAGGACCACCCGCACCGGTCCGCAGCGCGGTACACTTGGTCCGTCCAGCGGACTTGGGGAGGTCGCGCGATGACGACGGAACAGCAAGGCGACGACGGCGCCGTCCGCAGCGTGCTGCGCGCGTTCGATCTGCTCGCTCTCTTCACCGAACACCGCCGGACCTGGGCGGTCAAGGATCTCACCGCCGCGAGCGGCCTGGCCAAGACCACCGTGCTGCGGCTCGTCGCCACCTGTGAACAGCGGGGACTGCTCTGGACGCGGCCGGACGGGCGGATCACCGTCGGGCCCGGGATGTTGCGGTGGGCGCAGCTGGCGAACACCGCCTGGCAGCTGCCCGAGCCGGTCCGCCAGGTGCTGCGGGACCTCGCGCGGGAATGCCGGGAGACCGTGAACCTCTACGTCCGCAGCACGTCAGTGGTGGTCTGCGTGGCCCAGCAGGAAGGGCCGCTGGCGATCCGGCACGTCGGGCGGGTCGGGGACGAGCTGCCGCTCGGGTTCGGGGCCGCCGGGCGGGTGCTCGACGGGGCCGAGGGGGCCGCCGTCAGCCACGGTGAGCCGGAGACCGGCGCGTCCAGTGTTGCCGCGCCGGTGCTCGACGGGGACGGGCGGGTGCTGGCGGCGCTCGCCGTCACCGGTCCCACCAGCCGGTTCGGGCCGGCGGAGGTCGCTGCGTTTACCGAAGCCGTCGCCGGCGGTTCGCAGCGGATATCGCAGATCGGGCTCGGCACCCGGACGGAATAGGCCACAGTCGTCCGGAATCCGGCCCGCCGTTGGTTAGGCTGCCCGGCATGCCGAACCTGCTGGTGGTGGAAGACGACGCGGCGATCGGCAGCGTGCTCGAATCGACCCTGCGCCTGCACGGGTACCAAGTGTGCTGGCGGCGGGACGGGCGGACGGCCCTGCAGGCCGCCGACACCGGGGAATTCGACCTCGTGCTGCTCGACCTCGGCCTGCCCGACCTCGACGGCGTCGAGGTGTGCCGCCGGCTGCGGAGCGCGCTGCCCGCCGCCGTGCTGGTCATCCTGACCGCCCGGCAGGAGGAGATGGACGTCGTCGTCGGCCTCGACGCCGGTGCCGACGACTACCTCACCAAGCCGATCCGGCTGGGCGAGCTGCTGGCCAGGGTGCGCGCGCACCTGCGCCGCGGCGCGCCCGCCGGGGCCCGGCCGCCGGTGACCGTCGG
>NZ_JAAGNB010001183.1:0-2183 GCF_010550475.1 Amycolatopsis sp. SID8362 | reverse complement strand
GTCCGCCAGGTCCACCGGGGATGCCGCCGGGGCCTCCAGGACCTCCAGGACCACCGGGTCTCACCGGGCGCGGCGGCGGGCCCGGCTGGCGGCCGGGCGGCGGGGGCCCGGGCGGGCCAGGCGGACGTGGAGGGTTGGTGACGGACATCCGCGCTTTCTCTTCCCCTCGTGCTTGCTGCGTACCCGGAAGCCGGGTCCCGGGGTGTCCGACACTAGCTTGAGTTGGTAGAAACCCCACACCAGACGGTCCCCGTACGGCTATCCTGCGGAACCGTACCGCGACGGGGAGAGCTGTAGGTCGAGAATGCCATCAACACCCACGACTAAGTCTCAGGTTCAGGCGTATCAGTTCGTCCTACGGAGGATGCAGTCGGCGCTGGTCCGGCGCGACGCCGTGATGCTGCACGACCCGATGCGCACCCACACGAGGGCCACCATCGTGGGGGTCGTGCTGGGCGCGCTCGGCATGATCGTGTTCGTCGTCTGGGGCCTGCTCAGCCCGGCGCCTTCGGTGCCGGAGGCCGGGAACATCGTCATCGGCGAGCAGTCCGGCACGGTCTACGTCGTGGCGGGCAACCCGAAGAAGCTGATCCCCACGTTCAACCTCGCGTCCGCGCGCCTCCTGTTGCTGGCGCAGCAGAAGCAGTCGAGCGCGGGCAGCGGGGGCACACCCGCGGCACCGGCCGCGCCCGCCGCGGCGAGCCCGGCGAGTGTGAAGAATCCCACGGTCGTTTCGGACGCCCAGCTGGAGTCCATTCCGCGCGACAAACTCACCGGAATTCCGGACGGCCCGCAGCTGATCCCGTCGGATTCGCAGCGCATTTCCCCGAATTGGGCGGTGTGCGACCAGGTCCAGCTCGACCCGTCGCTGCCGAACCCCGACACCGGCAAGACCAACACCTACGTCTTCGGCGGCATCGCGCCGACCGGTCTGGGCACCGAACTGGGTGAAAACGAAGCGTTGCTGGCGAAGGCCGACAACGGCAAGACCTACCTCGTCTACCGGCTGCCGAGCTCGCGGAACCGGCCGAACGCCAACACCGTGCGCGCGGAGATCGACGTCGACAACGCCAACAACGCCGTCCTGGCGGCGCTCGGCCTGCAGTCGCAGACGCCGCGGAAGATCTCGCAGGGTCTGCTGAACGCGATCCCCGAAGTGCCCCGGCTGACACCGCCCCGGATCGACCCCGGCCAGAGCCCGGCGGACTTCGACGGCCTGACCGCCGGCGACGTCTTCTCCACCCAGCCGACCGGCGCGCAGCCCGACTACTGGGCGATCACGACCTCCGGCATCCAGAAGGTGTCCAACGCGGTCGCCGACATCATGCGCGTCGCGAAGAACGGCAGCTCCGGCCGGATCCAGACGCTGGGCCTCGACAAGCTGGCCGGCGTGCGCGTGCTGCAGCCGACCGACAAGGACTACATCGCGGTCGACGACTTCCCGCGTTCGGTCCCGACGATCCTCGACGCGACGAAGAACTCGTCGGTCGCCTGCCTGGGCTGGTCGCTGGTCGGCTCCGGCGCGGACCGGGACGCGCACACGTCGGTGTACGTCGACACGCAGCTGCCGGGCCAGAAGGGCACCGGCGACAAGTTCACCCCGATGACGGTGACCACGCCGGGCCCGAACCGCGTGCCGATCAACGGCTTCTACCTGAAGCCGGGCTTCGCCGCGGTGGTCCAGTCCGCGACCGGCAAGGAGAGCTTCGGCAAGGGCACCATCCAGCTGATCTCCGACCGCGGGATCCGCTACAGCGTCCCGGACGCGGCGACCGCGGACGCGATCGGACTGAACAACCGGCAGCCCGCGCCGGAGTCGGTCATCGGGCTGCTGCCGACCGGGGCGTCGCTGAACACCCAGGACGTGCTCAAGCAGTTCGACTCCGTGCCGATCGACCCGAACGCCGGCTCGTTCGCGACGCCGACCGCGCAGGCGGGGAACTGACCGGAACCGCCGGTCCGCCCCGGGCGTCACACGCTCGGACGCAACAGCTGAGCGGAGGTGCGCCGTGGCCGGCTTGAGGATGGACGGCGTCGTCGTCGCCGAGTACGCCAAGACGGCCGAGGCGGCCGCGGGCGACTTGGACGCGGCGGCGGCCGAGGTCGGGGGCGAGGGCCTGGCCGCGGAGTCCTACGGGGCTCTCGGGGCCGGGATCGGCCTCGGTGCGTCGTACGGGCGCGCG
>NZ_JAAGNB010001134.1:0-1018 GCF_010550475.1 Amycolatopsis sp. SID8362 | reverse complement strand
CGCCGGGCTGGCCGCCGGGATCGACCTCTGCCTGCACATCGTGCGCTCCGACTACGGCGCCGCGGTCGCCAACACGGTCGCGCGCCTCGCCGTGGTCGCCCCCGTCCGGCCGGGCGGCCAGGCGCAGTTCATCGACGCACCCGCGCCGCCGGAGCGGGGGACGTCGCTGGCCGGCACCCGCGCCTGGGCGCTGGAACACCTGCACGAACCCCTCGGGCTCACGGACCTCGCGAGGCACGCCACCACGAGCATCCGCACCCTGACCCGCCGGTTCCGGGCCGAGACCGGGCTCAGTCCCCTGCAGTGGCTGCTGCAGCAGCGGATCGACCGGGCCCGCGAGCTGCTCGAGTCCACCGATCTTCCGCTGGGCGAAGTGGCCGCCCGCAGCGGCATCGGCACGGTCGACTCGCTCCGCCAGCACCTGGCGAAGAAGACCGGCCTGACTCCGACCGGCTACCGGGCGTCGTTCACCCGCGCCCCGCGGCCTTAGCCTTCCGGCGGGCTACGGGAAAACCACGGAGAGCGTGCCGTCGATGTCCGCGACCCCGCCCACCTCGACCGTCACCGTCCCCGCCACGGTCTGCCGGGCGGTGGCCGTGATCGTCGCCGGGCGGCCCACGGAGTCACCCATGTCGACGGCGATGCCGCCGCTCAGGTGCGCGGCGAGGCAAGCGGTGCTGTTGGCGTTGGCGATGTCCTCCGGCACCCCGATCGACGGCGCGAACATCCGGGCCGCGAGCCGGCCCGCCCGATCCGGCGGGGAGTAGACGTAGCAGCCCAGGAGGCCGAGACGGTCGCAGGCGGCGCGCAGCCCCGTGAAGTCCGGTGCCAGAGCGCCGAGCTGTGCCCTGGTCGCGACCGGCACGAGCAGCCGTGACCGCCCGACCGAAGCGACCCGGGCGTCCGTGGCGAGCGGGCTCGCCGCGAGACCGAGCGGCGGCAACACGCGGCCGAGTTCCGCCGTCGTCGGGTGGCGCAGGTCCACGGGGCCGGGGTCGAAGGTGGCGCGGAACCGCCG
>NZ_JAAGNB010001082.1:0-1485 GCF_010550475.1 Amycolatopsis sp. SID8362 | reverse complement strand
TGCTGGTGGCCGGCGTGCAGGAGCTGGGGGCGGAGGCGGTCGACCTGGCTGTCGTCACCCGGGACGCGGCGGGGCTGGCCGGGCTGGCGGGCCTGGCCGCCACGGTCGCGGGCGGGCAGTTCGGCTGGACGCTGCCGCTGGCGTGGTGCGCGATCAGCCCGTTCGTCCCGCGGGAGGACACGACGGCGATCCGCGTCACGGCGTGGCTGCTGCAACCCCCGGGAACACCGGCGGCCACCTGGACGGCGGTAGTGCTGGCGGTGGCCGGTGCGGTGGCATACACGGCCTGGGGAGGGCGTCGCTGAAGGACCCCGGAAGTGTGAATGAGGGAAAACCAACTCCCTCCATGTTAAACGTATATCGCATTGGGGGGCTTGCCGCAAGACCCCGGTCATACCGCAAAATCGTCGCCCTGAGCCGGAAAACCCCGGCTCAGGGATCAAACGGGGGTTTTGCCAGTGCGTGTTTTGCTGTCGACGTACGGGTCGCGCGGGGACGTCGAACCGGTGGCGGGGTTCGGGGCGGCGCTGCGGGCCCGGGGCGCCGAGGTGCGGGTGTGCGCGCCGCCCGACGAGGACTTCGCCCGGCGGCTGGGCGAGGCCGGGGTGGAGTTCGTGCCGTACGGACCGTCGGCCAAGGCGCTGACCAAGGCGGCGCCCGCGCCGTCGTCGCTGCCTGAGCGGGCCGCGCAGCTGATCGCCGCCCAGTTCGACGTCGTGGCCGCGGCGGCCGAGGGGTGCGACGTGGTCGTGGCGACCGGCCTGCTGCCGACCATGGCCGGCGCGCTGTCGATCGCGGAGAAGCTGGGCATCCGGTCGGTGGCCGTCGCCCTCCAGAAGGTGGTCCTGCCGTCCCCGCACCACGCGCCGCTGGCGTACCCGGGCAAGCCGTTCCCGGCGGGGGTGACCGACAACCTGGCGCTGTGGGAGCACGACGCCGAGAACGTGAACGCGCTCTTCCGCGAGGGGCTCAACACCCACCGCGTCGCGAACGGGCTGCCGCCGGTCGGCGACGTCCGCGGGTACGTGTTCCGGAACCCGGTCTGGCTGGCCACGGACCCGGTGCTGGACCCGTGGGAGCCCGCGCCCGGCATCGACGTCGTGCAGACTGGCGCGTGGATCGTGCCGGACGAACGGCCGCTGCCCGCCGCGCTGGAGGAGTTCCTGGCGGCGGGTGAGCCGCCCGTCTACGTCGGCTTCGGGAGCATGCCGATGGCCGCGGCGGCGGACGTCGCCCAGGTCGCCGTCGAGGCGGTCCGGGCGCGGGGGCGCCGCGTGGTCGTCTCGCGCGGCTGGGCCGACCTGGACCTGCTCGACGACGGCGACGACTGCTTCGTCGTCGGGGAGGTCAACCACCAGGAGCTGTTCGGCCGGGTCGCGGCCGTCGTGCACCACGGTGGCGCGGGCACGACGATGACCGCGACGCGGGCCGGCGCGGCCCAGGTCGTGGTGCCGCAGGCGACGGACCAGCCGTACTGGGCGGGCC
>NZ_JAAGNB010001034.1:0-1175 GCF_010550475.1 Amycolatopsis sp. SID8362 | reverse complement strand
CGCGGGCGGCCTCGGCCCGGCCGAGCAGTGCGACCGTGGCGGGCACGGCGACCGCGACCAGGCTGCCGGCGAGCACGACGGCCGTGGCCGCCCACGCGCCGCCGTGCAGGCCGATCCGGTCCAGCCAGACGAAGACGAGCGTCGCGCCCGGCGGGTGCCCGGAGACGTGCGTCGTCCACGAATTCGGCTGGAAGTCGAGGATGCGGGAGGAGAACTCGCGCAGCATCCGCGGGATGTCGGTGATCCCCGGCACCTCGTGGAGGTACTCCTGCGGGATGGTGAGGTGCCCGGCGAACCCGCGTTCCCAGCCGTCGACCATGGTCAGCGAGAAGATCCAGGCGAGCGAAGCCAGGTAGCCGGCGGCCAGTGCGCGGCGCCACGGGAGACGGGCGGCCAGCGCCGGGCCGTGCAGCACGACCGCGACGGCGATCAGCACGGCGAACACCGAGCCCGGGCCGACGTGCGGCAGCCAGTCGGCGAACAGCGGCGGCGAGGAAACGAAGATGACCACGCCGGAACCCGGCCGGTTGTAGTACAAGCCGACCGCGGTGGCCGCGGCGACGAGCACCACCGCCGCCGCGACGGCCAAGAGGTCGGCACGGCGACCGGTGACCGGGGCTTCGGGTTCGCGGGCAGGCGACTCGGCGAGCCGGGCTGCCGATTTCGGCTCGCTCATCGCCGTCCACCTTAAGTCCGCGAGCGGCGCCGCGCGCACCGGTGGAAGCGGCCGTAACGACCTGGTAAGAACCTCGTCACTCGTCATGATTCAGTAAGGACCGCAAGGGTTTTCGCCCGTCCACCGCGGACTTACGGTCGGCGCCGTGACTGACTCAGGAGTGGACGTCGTCCTCCCTTGCCTCGACGAAGCCGGCGCGCTGCCCGGCGTACTGGCCGGCCTGCCGCCGGGCTACCGCGCGATCGTGGTCGACAACGGTTCCGCCGACGGCTCCCCCGAAGTGGCGGCCTCGCTCGGCGCGAAGGTCGTCCACGAACCGCGTCGCGGCTACGGCGCGGCCGTGCACGCCGGCCTGGAAGCCGCGACCGCGGACATCGTGTGCTTCGCCGACGCCGACGGGTCCCTCGACCTCGGCGACCTGCCGCGGCTGGTGGCCGCGGTCGAGGGCGGCGCCGATCTCGCCGTGGGGCGCCGGGTCCCGACCAGCCCGGGCGTGTGG
>NZ_JAAGNB010000993.1:0-1013 GCF_010550475.1 Amycolatopsis sp. SID8362 | reverse complement strand
CCTGGCCGTCCGCCTCGCCGGTGGCCAGCACCAGCCAGTGGCCGCCGGGTTCCGGGGCCGGCAGGCGGAGCGGCTTCCAGTCCTCGCGGTAGCGCCACGCGTCGAGCGTCGAAGCCACCGTGCTGCGCCGCCGCCACGACGACAGCGCGGGCAGCAGGTCGTCCAAAGCGGACCGCTGCGTGTCGCCGAGGTCCAGCAGGGCCGCCAGTTCCGCGCGGTCCCCGCGGCCGATCGCCGCCCACAGCTCGTCCCCGGCCGGGGTCTCGCCGCCGTCGCCGCGCCGTTCGGGCGGGGCCGCCTCGACCCAGTACGTGTCGCGCTGGAAGGCGTAGGTCGGCAGGTCGACGGCCGCCCCCTGGCCGAACACCGTGGTCCAGTCCACGGGCAGGCCGTGGGCGTGCGCTTCGGCCAGCGACCGCAGGAACCGTTCCGGGCTGCCGTCCTCGCGCCGCAGCGTGCCGAGGCTGACCGCGTCGGCGTGCTCCTGCTCGGCCAGCTCGTTGATGCCCGGCGTGAGCACCGGGTGCGCACTGGCCTCCAGGAACGCGCCGTACTCGTCACCGAGCAGCTCGACGACGGTCGCGGCGAACTCCACCGGGGCACGCAGGTTGCGGCACCAGTACTCGCCGTCGAGCTCGGCGGGGTCGAGGCGGGCCGCGGTCACCGTCGAGTAGAACGGCACCGACGCCGGCTGGGGCCACACCGGGGCGAGCAGCTCCCGCAGCTCGTCGAGGATGCCGTCGACCTGCGGCGAGTGGGCGGCGAAGTCGACGTCGCCGAGCTGCCAGCGCTGGACGCCGGCCCGGGACAGGCGCCGCTCGAACTCGGTCAGCGCCGCGGGCTCGCCGGCGACGGTGACCGTGCGCGGGCCGTTGACCGCGGCGACCGCGATCCGGTCCGCCAGGTCACCGACCAGCGCCCGGACCTCCTCGGCCGAGCCCAGCACCGACAGCATCGCGCCGTGGCCGGACAACCGGTCCCGGATCAGCCTGCTGCGCAGTGCCACGATCCGG
>NZ_JAAGNB010000933.1:0-3771 GCF_010550475.1 Amycolatopsis sp. SID8362 | reverse complement strand
ACGCACGTCCGCGCGGCGGCGGCGCTCGCGGCCCCGGCCGACTTCACGGACTTCCGCGGCGTGGACACCCTGACGCGGGCGTCGGTGCTGCTGGCACTGGGCCGCTCCCCGGCGACCCTCCGGTCGGCGAGCCCGCTGACGTACCCGGCGGCGGGCGCGCCCCCGTTCCTCGTGGCGGGCGGCCGGAAGGCGGCGGAGTTCGCCGAGCACCTCCGGCAGGCGGGTGTCCCGGTGACGACGGCTCCGGATGTCGCCGCGTTCTTCACGACGGCGCTGCGCTGAGCGGGCGCCGGGCACGGCTTGACCTGGAGCGCGCTCCAGGACCTAGCGTGGGGTCACTTCGACCGCACGTCAGGAGAACACCCCATGGAACTCGGTTTCCACCTGCCCATCTTCGACATCGACGGCGGCCCCGCCGCCATCGCCGGCGAGCTCGCCAGGGTGGGCGCCGCGGCGGAGGAGGCCGGTGCGACCTGGTTGTCCTTCATGGACCACTACTTCCAGATCGAACCGACCGGCCTCCCCGCCGAGGCGCACATGCTGGAGGGCTACACGACGCTCGGCTACCTCGCCGCGCACACGTCCCGCGTCGAGCTCGGCCTGCTGGTCACGGGCGTGACCTACCGCCACCCGGGCCTGCTCGCGAAGATCGTCACGACCCTCGACGTCCTTTCCGGCGGCCGCGCGGCCCTCGGCGTCGGCGCGGCCTGGTTCGAGCGCGAGCACCGGGGGATGGGCGTGCCCTTCCCGCCGATCGCCGAGCGCTTCGAGCGGCTGGAGGAAACGCTGCGCATCTGCGGCCAGATGTGGGACCCGGCGGCGAACGGCGCGTTCGAGGGCAAGCACTACCAGCTGGCGGAGACGTTGTGCTCGCCGCAGCCGCTGCACCGCCCGAACGTCATGATCGGCGGTTCGGGGGAGCGCAAGACACTCCGCCTGGTCGCCCAGTACGGCGACGCGTGCAACCTGTTCGGCTCGTCGCCGGAGGACGTGGCGCACAAGCTGGACGTGCTGCGCCGCCACTGCGACGACGTCGGCCGCGACTACGCCGCGATCCGCAAGACGATGCTGGCCAACAACCCGCGCCCGACCCCGGAAACCCGCGACGACTTCGTCCGCTCGATGGCGGACTACGCGAGACTGGGCATCCAGACGGTGATCGTCACCCCGACGACGGGCTCGCCGTCGACGTGGATCGAGGGCATGGCCCCGGCGGTCCCGCAGCTGGCTTCGCTCGGCTAGTCCACAAAGGACTCTCGGGTCGTTTCCGATCCCCGTGAACCACTCGGCCGCTTCCGCCGTGTGACTGGGTGAGGTGGCGACCCGAGAGGAGGGGCTGATGCCCCACACGCGCACAACCGGACGACACCGCAAACCGGCGACGATCGGGCTGGTAGCGCTACTGGGAGTCGCGGGGGCGACCGCGACGGCGATCGCCCTCAGCAGCCCGGCGAGCAACGCGGCGACCGAGAGCTGTGGTGGTCTGGACACGGCACTGCAGAACAACCTGACGTTCATCGCGGGCCAGCAGGCCGCCCCGGACGCCCAATCGGCGGCGCGGATAGCCAACCGCCAGGCGGTGGTCCAGCAGATCGAACAGCGGCGCGAGGCCGCGGGGTGTGATGGAAAGGTAGCGGCGAACGCGGCTGCGGCCGAGTGCTCGGCGGTGGTCGGAGCGGCGGATCAGGCCGAGGCGGCCGGGAACGGCGGAAAGGCCAAGCGGCAGGGCAAGGCCGACGAGAACGGCATGGCGGCCGGGGAGAACGGTGCGGCCGGGCAGGACGGTGCGGCCGGGCAGAAGGGGATGGCGGCTGAGCAGGACGGTGCGGCCAGGCAGGGCATGGCGGCCGGGCAACAGGGCATGGCCGCGCAGGACGGCATGGCCGGGCAGGACGGTGCGGCGGCCGAGAAGAACGGCATGGCCGACCAGCAGGGCAAGGCCGGCGAGAACGGCAAGGCCAAGCAGAAGGGCAAGGCCGCGGGCAAAGCGGCCGAGAACGGCGCGGCCGACGAGCAGAACGCCGCCGACCAGAACGCGGCGGCCGCACAGGCCTGCGCAGTGGTCGAGAAGTGCGTAGCGCAGGCCGCCGGGGCCGACGGCATGGCCGACCAGCAAGGTATGGCGGGCCAGAACGGCGCGGCCGACCAGAACGGTGCTGCCGAGCAGAACGGCATGGCGAACCAGCAGGGCATGGCGGGCCAGCAGGGTATGGCCGAGCAGAACGGCATGGCGAACCAGCAGGGCGCGGCCGGCGAAAACGGCATGGCCGCCCAGCAGGGCATGGCCGACCAGAACGGCATGGCGAAGCAGAACGGCGCGGCCAAGCAGAACGGCATGGCCGACCAGAACGGCATGGCCGACCAGAACGGCATGGCCCACCAGAACGGCGCGGCCAAGCAGAACGGCATGGCGAACCAGCAAGGCGCGGCCGACCAGAACGGCATGGCCGCCCAGCAGGACGCGGCTGCCCAGAACGAGGTCTCCGCACAGGACTGCGCGGCGATCCTCGACTGCGTAACCCAAGCCACCGCCGACCAGTCCGCCGCCGCCACCCAGCAGGGCATGGCCGCCGAGCAGAAGGGCAAGAAGGCCAAGGCCCAGGCCGCCGAGCAGACCGCCGCGGCCGCCGAGAAGTGCGTCGCGGCCCAAGCGTCCAAGGCCACGGCCACCGCGACCGCAGGCAAGTAGCGGCACAAAGCGACCCTGCCGAGCGAAAGACCCGGAGGGTGAGCACCGGTGGCGGGCCGGTGCTCACCCTCCGCCAACCTAAAACCGAGAACACCCGAACCGGTGACCCGCGGGAACTCCGGCCCGTCGCCGATCGTTCACCAAACAGAGCGCAGTACCCTGGCACCCGCAAGCGACCGACGACAGCACGAGGCTTCAGTGACCACCGACCCGGCGGCCGAGGACGCTTCCCTGCGTGAGGCGGCCGATGAGCTCGCCGTCGCCGGGCAGCTCCCGCGGTTCCTCCTGATGTACAAGTTCGCCATCGAAGAGCTGATGACGAAGCTGCGGATCCTCAGCGAGGAGTTCGACTTCGTCCACCAGCACGACCCGATCGAGCACATCACCAGCCGGGTCAAGCGGCCCGAAGCGATCAAGGAAAAGGTGCACCGCCGCGGCCTCGGGAGCGACTGGGTGTCCGCCGCCGGCGCGCTCGACGACATCGCCGGGATCCGCGTCGTGTGCCCGTTCGTGTCCGACGTCTACGAAGTCGCCCGGATGCTCACCGCGCAGGACGACGTCGAGCTGCTGCGCACCAAGGACTACATTTCACAACCGAAGGCGAACGGCTACCGCAGCCTGCACCTCATCGTCCGCATCCCGGTTTTCCTCTCCGACCGCGTCGAAAAGGTCAAGGTCGAGGTCCAGCTGCGCACCATCGCGATGGACTTCTGGGCGGCCGTCGAGCACAAGCTGTCGTACAAGTACCGCGACAGCGTCCCGCCGGACTTCGCGGGCGAGCTGTCCGCGGCGGCCAGGACGGCGGCCGACCTCGACGCGCGGATGGCCGCGCTGCACGAACGGATCCGTTAGAGCTCGCTCAGGGCGTCGAGCAGGATCCGCAGCCCGAATTCGAACTCCGCTTCGTGGTCGCACACCGCGAGGTACGGCGCCGCCGCGGAAACGGCGGGCAGGCCGGACGCCGTGAGGTCCGCGAGCCGCCCCGGGTCGCCGGTCCTGCTGAACGTCGGGGCGGCCTCGACCTCCCGCATCAGCGTGCCGATCAGGAACGCCAGCACCGCCCGCAGCCCGTGCACCGCGCG
>NZ_JAAGNB010000888.1:0-1071 GCF_010550475.1 Amycolatopsis sp. SID8362 | reverse complement strand
ACCTCGCGCCACTGGACGTCGCGTACTCGCTGGCCACCACCCGCGCGGCGTTCGAGCACCAGGCCGTGGTGCTCGCCGGCGACCGCGACGAGCTGTTCTCGGGCCTGGCCGCGCTGGCCGACGGTGCCCCCGCGCCGCACGTCGTCGAAGGCCGGTCGGTGCGGGCGGGCAAGCTCGCCTTCCTCTTCACCGGCCAGGGCGCCCAGCGCCCCGGCATGGGCAAGGAGCTCTACGCGCGCTTCCCGGTGTTCGCCGAGGCGCTCGACGCGGTGTTCGCCCACCTCGACCTGGAGCTGCCGCGGCCGCTGCGCGAGGTCGTGTTCGGCGACGACGCCGGGCTGCTCGGCCAGACTGCCTGGACCCAGCCCGCGCTGTTCGCCGTCGAGGTGGCGCTGTACCGCCTGCTCGAGTCGTGGGGCGTGCGGCCGGACTTCGTGGCGGGGCACTCCATCGGCGAGCTCGCCGCCGCGCACGTCGCCGGGGTCTTCTCCCTCGCCGACGCGTGCGCGCTGGTGGCCGCGCGCGGCCGGCTGATGCAGGCCCTCCCGGCAGGCGGGGCGATGATCTCGCTCCAGGCGACCGAGGACGAGGTCGGCCCGATGCTCACCGACGCGGTTTCGATCGCCGCGGTCAACGGACCGGAGTCGGTGGTGATCTCCGGGGACGCGGACGTGGCGCTGCGGATCGCGGAGAAGTTCGAGGCCCAGGGCCGAAAGACTAGGCGTTTGCGAGTCAGCCATGCGTTTCACTCTCCGCATATGGACGCCATGCTCGATGACTTCGCGAAGGTGGCCCGGGGCGTGTCCTACGCCGCCCCGGCGATCCCGCTCGTCTCGAACGTGACCGGCGCGCTGGCCGGCGCCGAGCAGGTCGCCGAGCCCGGCTACTGGGTCGGGCACGTCCGCCGCGCGGTGCGGTTCGCCGACGGGGTGGCCACCCTGCTGGAGCACGGCGTGGACACCTTCGTCGAGGTCGGGCCGGACAGCGTGCTGGCGGCGCCGGTCCGGGAGACCACCGGCCCGGCGGCCACCGTGCTCCCGTTGCTGCGCAAGGACCGCGGCGAGGAGACGG
>NZ_JAAGNB010000849.1:0-687 GCF_010550475.1 Amycolatopsis sp. SID8362 | reverse complement strand
CGCCGTCGGCGACGACAAGGCGCTCGCGGCGTTCACCGAGGACCACCGCGTCGAGGCCGTGCCGCACCGCGAGCTCGACTCGCTGGACGCCGGCCCGTACGGCGTGCTGCACGACCCGGTGCTCGGGTACCTCGGCGCGCTGGGCGACTGCGGGCGGTGGCACCTCGACTGGCCGCACGTCTACGCGCGCCCGACCACCGCCGGGCTCGCGTTCACCCTGCTGCGCCAGGCTTCCCCGCGGTTCGTGGACGTCGTCCCGGCCGGCGGGGTGCGCGGCGAAATCGCGTTCTGCCCGCGGCACGGCACCCCGGTCGTCCTGGCATGAGGTTCGCGTTCCACGACCCCCGCGCCGATCCGGCGCCCGCGGGGTGGGCGGAGTTCTGCCGGGCCGCGCGGCTGCATCCGGTGTGGGACTACGGCGTGATGGGCCTCGAAGCCTGGGGCGCCCGCAACCCGCAGCTGCTGGTCGTCGCGGCCGACGGGGACGAACTCGTGGCCGCGGTGTCCGTGCTGGTCTGCCGCCCGCGCGTGTCCCCGCGGTTCGCGCCGCGGCCGGGGAAGCGGTTGCTGCGGCCGTTCTGGGCCGAGGTCTGCCAGCCGTGGCTCAGCGGCTACCCGGGGACCGCGTTCGCGCCGGGCGTGGCCGACCGGCCGGCGCTGGTGCGGGAGTTCGAGCGGGAACTGGGC
>NZ_JAAGNB010000801.1:0-3638 GCF_010550475.1 Amycolatopsis sp. SID8362 | reverse complement strand
CAGCCCGGCGGCGGCGACGGCGGGGCGGGCGGGGTGTCCGGCGCCTGCCAGCCGCGCGGCGGCGTGGCCGGTGACGCGTGGTGATCTTCCGTCGGCTTCGGCTCACCCGATCCGGGGGCGGGAGCCGCGGGCACGCCCTGGCTCGGTGTCGGCGTGTCGGCGCCCTCTCCGCCGGGCGCGCCACCGGTGTCTGTCATCGAAGCCCCTCGCCTGCAGTGCCTGCTTGCGGACACTCTCTCAGAGGTACTTTCACCCGGCCAGACCTGGGGTGACGTCCGGTCGCCGTGACACCACGCGCACGGACGGGTGCGGGACGGCCCGTTCCCCCGATATGCTGAACCGCGGGATCGGGTACCCCCGATCCGTACCGAGACCCTTCGGGACTGCCTAGTGACGCAACCGCCCCACGGCCGGGTACCGCCTCGCGGAACCGTTCAGCCGCCGCCGGTGCCGGGTGCGCAACCGGATCTCCCGTGGCTGGGCCAACCGCACACCGTGGCCGCGCCGAAGCGCCGCTCCCCGGCGGCGGTGATCGGCGTCTGCCTGGGCGCGGTGGCCGTGCTGGTGCTCGGGCTGGTCGCGATCGTGGCCCTCAACCGCTCCGAGACGCCGCTGGCCAACCCCAACTTCCGGGACGCGCCGTCGTCGCAGGACAGCCCGGCCCCGCTGCCCCCCGGCGGCGCGGGCGCCCCGGCGTCGGCGTCGAACCCGGCGACCGAAACGCCGTCACCCAGCGCGACCGGCCCGCAGAAGGTCCTCAAGCTGGCCGACCACCCCATCCTGCAGGACCCGAACGCGGGCCTGCAGAACCGCGTGTGCACGCTCCCGGCCTGGCAGAGCACGCAGGAAGGCGCGGAGGCGTTCTTCACCGCGGCCAGCAAGTGCCTCGACGCGGCGTGGGGCCCGTTCCTCGAGGCCTACCACCTGCCGTTCACCCCGCCGGCCCTGCACTTCCCAACCGGCGCGAGCTTCGAAACCGAGTGCGGCACCATCCAGGTCGGCATCGCGACCGCCGCGTACTACTGCGAAAACAACCTGTACGTCCCGTTCCGCGGGCTGCAGACCGACCAGTACGGCAACAACCCCGGCGTCTACCTGGCCCTGTTCGCGCACGAGTACGGCCACCACGTCCAGGAGGTCGCGGGCCTGATGGACGCGGCCTGGCAGAAGATCTACGAGGCCGGCCAGAACAGCCCCGCCGGCCTGGAGATGTCCCGGCGCAAGGAACTGCAGGCCCAGTGCTTCTCGGGCATGTTCCTCGGCGCGCACGTCGACCAGGGCGGCACGATCAGCCGCGACATGTACAACAAGGCCTGGAACGACCAGGAAACCCGCGGCGACAACACCTCCCGCAGCCACGACCACGGCACGAACGCCCACTACGCGGCCTGGTGGCGAGCGGGCGCGACGAGCAACCGGATCGCGGACTGCAACACCTTCGCGGCGCCGTCCTCCGAGGTCAGCTAGCGGGTTTCGGCGCGACACTTCGTCGACATGGCCCGGCAAGCGCCCCAAGGTGGCCTTCGGTGCGTCAGACGCAACGAAGGGCCCCTTGGGTGCGTCTGACGCAACCAAGGCCACCTTGGGGCGCTCGTCAGCTAGCGGGTTTGGGCCGCAGCGGGATGCTCAGCCACAGGTAGACGAACATCCCGCCGGAGAAGCACGCGAACACCAGCAGCGCGAGCCCCAGCGGCCGCCGCGCGTCCGACGAGCCCACCGAGGTGTCGGCCGCGTGCACCGCGACCGGGCCCTGGTCCGGCAGCTCCTCCGGGACGCTGACCTCGACGCGCTCGCCCTGGCCGTGCCCGCAGCCGTTCAGCGTGCCTTCGTGGGGCTTGCCGGCGACGGTGAACTTGACCGTCTCGACGGCGTCCGGCTTGTCGCACGCCGCCGGCTTGGTGACCTCGGCCTGCACCGGCGCGCCGAGGTTGTCATTGGTGATGCCCAGCAGCCCGGGCCCGGCCAGCCAGGCGAGCAGCACGACGAGCACGCCCGCCGCGGCGGGGATCGCCACCGTGGGCCACTTGAGTGCGAGGGATCGCGGGGGCACCCGGCCATGGTTCCAGATTCCGCGACCGAAACCCAGGTGCCGTTACCGCTGTTCGATCTTCTCCGCCTGCGTGACCTTCTTGACGTACAGCAGCTTGTCGCCGGGCTCGATGGCGTCGGCCTGCGGGGCGTCGACGCGGTAGAGGACGCCGTCGCGGACCAGGCCGAGGACGAGGTCGGAGAGGTGCCGCGGCGACCCGCCCTCCTCCGCCGGCTCGACCGGCCGCTCGGCGATGGCCAGTCCCGACTCCGGCGTGAGCAGGTCCTCCATGATGTCGACGACCAGCGGCGTCGACGTCGCCATGCCGAGCAGCCGCCCGGCCGTCTCGCTGGAGACGACGACCTGGTTCGCGCCCGACTGCTTGAGCAGGTGGACGTTCTCCGCCTCCCGCACCGACGCCACGATGTGCGCCTTGGGCGCCAGCTCGCGGGCGGTGAGGGTGACGAGCACCGCCGTGTCGTCCCGGTTCGGGGCGACGACGACCGCGCGCGCGTGCTGCACCGCGGCGACGCGGAGGACGTCGGCGCGGGTGGCCGAGCCGTGCACGGCGACCAGGCCCAGCGCGCTCGCCGCGTCCAGGGCCTGCTGGTCGGTGTCGACGACGACGATCTGGCCCGGGGCGACGTTCTCGTCGCCGAGCAGCGCGTTGACGGCGGACCGGCCCTTGGTGCCGAACCCGACGACGACCGTGTGGTCGCGCACCTTCGTCCTCCACTTCTGGATCTTGAACGCCTGGCGGGAGCGCTCGGTGAGCACTTCCAGGGTGGTCCCGACCAGGACGATGAGGAAGAGCACCCGCAGCGGGGTGATCACCAGGACGTTCACCAGCCGCGCGGACGACGTGGCGGGCGCGATGTCGCCGTAGCCGGTGGTCGAGAGCGAGACGGTGGCGTAGTACAGGCTGTCCAGCAGGGACAGGCCGTCGCCGTTCGCGTCGCGGTACCCGCCGCGGTCGAGGTAGACGATGATCACGGTGGCCAGCAGCGCCAGCAGCGCGCCGATGATCCGCTTCACGATGGACCGCAGCGGGCTGACCGTCAGCTCGGGCATCCGCAGGACGCCGACGAGCTCGTGGTCCGGCCGATCGGTGAGACTGCCCAGCGGCAACCGCTTGAGGGCCTTCATGCACCTGCTCCCGGCGCCAGGTGTCGAGCGTCACTCACGCCCGGAGGATAGCCCAACCGGGTGGCGGGCCGCCGCGTGGAACGATGACCCCATGGCTGATCCGCACCGGCCCGCGCACTTCCTGGCGGGGGCGCTGGGCTTCATGGGCGTCCTGCACTTCGCCGTGCCCAAGCCGTTCGACGCCCTGATCCCGGCGTCGCTGCCGGGTTCGCGGCGGGCGTGGACGTACGGCTCGGGCGTGGCGGAACTGGCGGTCGCGGCCGCGGTGGCGGCTCCCCGCACCCGGCGGGTGGGCGGCCTGGCGGCGGCGTTGCTGTTCCTGGGCGTGTTCCCGGCGAACGTGAAGATGGCGGTGGACGCGAAGACCGCGCCGCAGCGGGCGATCGCGTGGGGACGGCTGCCGCTGCAGTGGCCGCTGATCGCGTGGGCGCTGAAGGTCCGCGACCGGGCCTGACCCGTGCAC
>NZ_JAAGNB010000762.1:0-599 GCF_010550475.1 Amycolatopsis sp. SID8362 | reverse complement strand
CGCAGGTGGGCGGTGCCGCGCTCGGCCGTGCCCACCGGGTACAGGTGCACGTCGCGGCCGTCGGCGGCCGGCACGTGGTAGGTGTAGCCGCCCGACTCGCTGATCGCCGCGACGCAGCCTTCGAACAGCTCCGGGTGCTCGGCGACCAGCCAGTGCGCGCCCCACTCGCCGCGGTCCTCCTCGTCGGCGACGAACGCCAGCACCAGCTCGCGCCGCGGCCGGACGCCGCCGGCGAGCGCGGCGAGCACCATCGCCACGAAGTCCTTCATGTCGGTCGCGCCGCGGCCCCACAGGTACCCGTCGCGCACCTCGCCGGCGAACGGGTGCACCGACCAGTCCGCCGCGTCCGCCGGGACGACGTCGAGGTGCCCCTGCACCAGCAGCGCCGGTAGCGACGGGTCCGTGCCCGGCACACGGGCGATCACGCTGGCCCGCCCGGGTGCCGCCTCGAGGATCCGGGCCGGGATCCCGAGCCCGTCGAGGAACGCGGCGACGTACTCGGCGGCGGGCCGCTCGGGCTCGGCGTCGTTGCCGCCGCGGTTGGTCGTGTCGAACCGGATCAGGTCCGCGCACAGCTCGACGACGTCAGCCATAGATGC
>NZ_JAAGNB010000711.1:0-5977 GCF_010550475.1 Amycolatopsis sp. SID8362 | reverse complement strand
AGTCGACGCCCGCGGTCGCCGCGCTGTTGCCGCTCGCCGCCAGCTCGACCTGGTAGCGGCCGCTCACCACGAAACCGAGCACGAACTGCGCGAGTTCTTGCTGCTGCTGGACTTCCTGCCCCGGGTAGTCGGTCGGTGACGGCGGGGTCGGGCCGGTGAACCAGCCCGCCTCGTTGAAGAAGGCGGCGGCCAGCGCGATCCGCGCGCGGCCCGCCGCGGTGGCCTGGGCGTCGGTCGCGAGCTGGGTCAGGGTCGCGGCCGACGCGCTCGCTTCGGCCGCATCGGCGAACCGGACCAGCTTGACGTCCTGCCCCGGCGCGAGCAGGCGGGCGAGCGCGTATTCGCCGTTCAGCTGGTAGTCGTTCAGGTTGAGCGCTCCGGCGACGAGGCCGCACGTGCTCAGGACGCCGTCGAGCCGCGGGGTTTCGGCTTCGAGGGCGCTGACGAGCCCGCCCATCGACGTGCCCCAGCCGATCGTGCGCCGCGGGTGGCCGGTGACCCGCTCGAGCGCGGCCAGCGCGCCGAACTGGTCGTCGACGGCCGAGGCGAGCGCCCACCACGACGGGCCGCTGTAGGACGACCCGACCAGCGCGTACCCGCGGGCGAGGAGCGCGTCCCGGGTCGCGTCGTCCGGCGCGTCCTGCGCGGCGAGCGGCCCGAACCCGTGGCTGTAGAGGATCGTCGTGCCGTTCCAGGCGGCCGGGACGTCGGCCACCCAGGTGGCGCCGCTCGGCAGCTGTCCGGTGTGGTGCCCCGCCGCGGAAGCGACCCCCGCGGTCAGGCCGAGCGCCGTCACGATCGAAACGGCCAATGCGGTCACGCGGCCGTACCACCTGCGCATGCTCATGCGGGGAGGGTGCCACGCCGACGCGACGATGTACAGGTTTCCTGTGCTTATTCAGTGGGACGGCCGGTCCGAGAGGGCCGAATGGCAGGCGACGACGTAGTCGCGGAACCGGGCGGCGTCGCCCGCGTCCAGCTTCGCGAGCATCCGCTGTTCGAGCGCGGCCACGTCGTCGCGGACGCGGTCGAGGACCTCGCCGCCGGCGCCGGTCAGCCGGATGACGCGCCGCCGCCGGTCACGCGGATCGCCTTCCCGCGCGATGAAACCCAGGCGTTCGAGCGCGACCACCATGTCGGCCATCGCCTGGTCGGTGACGAACGAGTTCCGCGCGAGCTCCGCCGTGGTGAGCCCCGACCGCCGCTCCAGCACGGTGAGCGCGGTGTACTGCAACGGCGTGAGCGCGACCGGGCGCAGCACCTCGTCCAGCCGGGCCCGGACGGCGAGCTCGAGCTGTTTCACCAGGTACAGCAGGCCGGGCCCGGGCCGGCCCGCGGGGATCTCGGACACCGCACCATGGTGACCGACCGGCGGGCCCCGCGCTCAGGCGGGCGGGCTACCGGTCCGTCCCGAAGGCCCGCAGGAACGTGTCCACGATGACGTCTGCCGCCTGCGCGTCGCTCAACCCGGGCATGTCGCGCGTCGCCAGGTGCACCAGCTGGCCGAGCACGTTGCCGGGCCAGCGCTCCGGCACCCCGTCGCGGATCAGGCCCTCGTCGGTGGCGCGCCGCAGGAACCGGTCGACCTCCTCGACCGACCGGCGGCGGCGCGTCCAGATCTCCGGGTCCGTGCGCATCATCACGAGTTCCGCGGGCCACTTGCGGTTCACGCCGACGATCTCCTCGACGTACCGGTGCAGCGCCACCGGCACCGGCGCCTCGCGGAGGCGGGCCGTCTCGATCGCGGCTTCGATCGCGTCCAGGCGGGCCTGGTACACCGCCGTCAGCAGCTCTTCGCGGCCGGTGAACCGGCGGTACACCGTGCGGCGGTCGACGCCGGCCTCCGCGGCGATCGCCGCGATGCTCGTGGCCGGGTCGTCGGCGAGCATGCGGGCGCCCGTCGTCAGGAGGAGTTCGAGGTTGCGCGCGGCGTCGGCTCTCACCCCCTCAACATACGCTCCGCTGTCGCCTTCAGAGCGGCAACCGTCACACTTGCGCCCCGCCGTCTCCAGAACTGCTACATTGATGTGACAGAAGACGACACAGGAGGCACACAGTGATGACCAGGAACCAGCTCTTCATCGGCGGCTCGTGGACCACCCCGAGCAGCACCGAAGCGCTCGACATCGTTTCCCCGCACGACAACTCGGTGCTCGGCCGCGCCGTGCAGGCGCTGCCCGCCGACGTCGACCGGGCCGTCGCGGCCGCCCGGAAGGCGTTCGACGAAGGTCCGTGGCCGCGGACCGCGCCGGCGGAGCGGATCGCCGTGATCCAGCGGCTGACCGCCCTGCGGGAGAAGCGCGCCGACGAGATCGCGGCGCTCATCTCGGCGGAGAACGGCTCGGCGCTGTGGTTCACCAAGGCCGGCCAGCCCGGGCTCAGCAGGCAGGCCAACGCCTACCTGAAGGCCGCCGAGGAGTTCGGCTGGGAGCGGACGCTCGAGCCGTCGGACCCCGCCGCGCCGTTCCGGTCGGTCGTGCGGCGGGAAGCGATCGGCGTGGTCGCCGCGGTCATCCCGTGGAACTCGCCGTTCTCCTCGGCGCTGGCGAAGATCATCCCCGCATTGCTCGCCGGCAACACCGTCGTCCTCAAGGTCTCGCCCGAGAACACGCTGAGCATGAGCCTGCTGGCGGACCTGCTGGCCGAAACCGGGCTGCCCGAGGGCGTCGTCAGCGTGCTGCCCGCGGACCGCGAGACCAGCGAGTACCTGGTGAAGCACGCGGGAGTCGACAAGATCGCGTTCACCGGTTCGACCCGCGCCGGGCGCCGCATCGCGTCGCTGGCCGGCGAGCAGCTCAAGCGGGTCAGCCTCGAACTCGGCGGCAAGTCCGCCGCCGTGTTCCTGCCCGACGCCGACCTGCCCGCCGCGATCCAGGGCGTCAAGTTCGGTTCCCTGCTCAACAACGGCGAATCGTGCATCGCGCAGACGCGGATCCTCGCGCCGCGCAGCCGGTACGAAGAGGTCGTCGCCGGCCTGAAGGACCTGATCGAGTCGCTGCCGGTCGGCGATCCCGCCGACGACCGGACGTTCATCGGCCCGATGATCCGCCGCGACCAGCAGCAGCGCGTCCTCGACTACGTCCGCACCGGCGTCGAGGAAGGCGCGCGGCTCGTCACCGGCGGGGCGAAGGTCCCGGCGGGGCTGGAAGCCGGCAACTACGTCACGCCCACGCTGTTCGCCGACGTCGACCCATCGATGCGCATCGCGCAGCAGGAGATCTTCGGCCCGGTCCTGGTCGTCCTCCCCTACGACGACGAGGACGACGCCGTCCGCATCGCCAACGACTCCGAATACGGCCTGTCCGGCGGAGTCTGGTCGGCCGACCCGGCGCACGCGCTGGCCGTCGCGCGCCGCATCCGCACCGGCACCGTCACCGTCAACGGCGCGCCGATCGGCTTCGACGGCCCGTTCGGCGGCTTCAAGGCCAGCGGCCTCGGCCGCGAATATGGCGCCGTCGGGCTCGGCACCTACACCGAATACAAGACCATCACCGTTCCGGAAAAGAAAGACCGATGACACTCGACACCCCCGCCAGACCCGCGGTGCGCCCGGCCATGGCGGCCCTCTTCCTCGCCGTCCTGCTGGCCGCACTGGACCAGACCATCGTGGCCACCGCGCTGCCGAAGATCGCCGCCGACCTCGGCGGGTTCCGCGACATCGCCTGGATCACCGCGTCCTACCTGCTCGCCTCGACCGCGGCCACGCCACTGTGGGGCAAGCTCGGCGACCTGCTCGGGCGCAAGCGCCTGTACCTGTTCGCCACGACGGCGTTCCTGCTCGCCTCCGCGCTCTGCGGACTGGCACAGGACCTGCCCCAGCTCGTCGCCGCCCGCGCCCTGCAGGGACTCGCGGGCGGCGGGATGATCGTCCTGACCTTCGCGCTCGTCGGCGACCTCGTCGAACCCACCGAACGCGGCCGCTACCAGGGCCGGTTCGGCTCGGTGTACGGCGTCGCCAGCATCGCCGGCCCGCTGCTCGGCGGGCTGTTCACCGACCACCTCTCGTGGCGGTGGGCGTTCCTGGTCAACGTGCCGGTCGGGCTGATCGCCGTGGTCCTCGCCGCGCGCGCCCTGCCCGCCGCGCCGCGCCGGAAGGCCGTGGCCCGCATCGACTACCCGGGCGCGCTGCTCCTGGCCGGCGCGGCCACCGCGCTGGTCCTGATCACCTCCTTCGGCCCCCGCTGGGGCTGGACCGCGCCGGGCACGCTGGCGCTCGCGGTCGCGGCGATCGCCTTGGTGGCACTGGTGATCCCGGTCGAGCGCCGCGCCGCCGCGCCGGTGCTGCCGCTGACGATGTTCGCCTCGCGGACCGTCGTCATCGCCGCGCTGGTCGGGTTCATCGCCAACGTCGCGATGTTCAGCGTCCTGGTGTACCTGCCGACGTACCTCCAGGTCGTCGACGGCGTGTCGGCGACCCTCTCCGGCGTGCACCTGCTGCCGCTGGTGCTCGGGCTGGTCGTCAGCCAGTCGCTCGCCGGGCGGTGGGTGGCGAACCCGGCGCGGGTGCGGCCGGTGCTGGTGACCGGCATGGCGCTGAACGTCGCCGGGCTCCTGCTGCTGAGCACGCTGACGCCCGGTCTCCCGCAGCTCGCCGTGATCGGCTACTTCGCCGTGACCGGGATCGGGATCGGCATGGTCCCGATGGTCGCGCTGACGGCCGCGCAGAACGCGGTGCCCGCCGCGGACATCGGGGCCGCCAGCGCCGTGGTGACGTTCGCCCGGTCGATCGGCGCGGCGTTCGGGGTGGCCGTCTTCGGCACCCTGCTGGGCACCGACGTGGCCGGCCACATCGGCGGGGCGTTCCTGGCGATCGTCCCGGTCGTCGTGGCCGGCACCGTCCTGGCCGGACTGCTCAGGCGTCACTCGGCGAGCGCGGCGAACATCCCCGGCTCGTAGGACCCGCCCTTCTGGTGCACGAGCACGGCCAGCCGGTTGGCCGCGTTGATCAGGGCGACCAACGCGACCAGCGCGGCGGCCTGCTCGTCGTCGTAGTGCTCGCGCATCCGCGCCCAGGTCTCGTCGGACACGCCTTCGTGGGCGTCCGCGAGCCGGGTGCCCTCCTCGGCCACGGCGAGCGCGACCCGCTCGGCTTCGGTGAACACCGTCGACTCCCGCCACGCGGCGACGAGGTTGAGCCGGACGGCCGTCTCCCCCGCGGCCGCCGCGTCCTTGGTGTGCATGTCGATGCACCAGCCGCACCCGTTGATCTGGCTGGCCCGCAGGCTCACCAGCTCGCGGGTGGCCGCGGGCAGCGGCGAGCGTTCGATGACCTGGCCCAGCGCGGCGAACCGCTTCGCCAGCCGGCTACCGGTTTCCGTGCTGAACAGGTCGAGACGGGTGTCCATGGCTTCGTCCTCACTCGTGTCGCGGGGTGAACGACCTCAAGACACCGGCGGAACCGGCCTTGTGACACCCGCGGCGGGGATCCGGTAGCCCACCCCGGCGCGTTCGATGGCTTCCAGGTCCCCGGCGTCGAGCCCGCGGCCGGTGAACCGCTCCACCGCCACGAGGCCCTTCTCGTCGTGGTCCCGGTAGTCCTCGAAGTCGAGCCCGGCCAGCGCCGCCGCCACCTCCGGGTGCGCGTCCGGCTCCCCCAGGCCCGGCTCGAACGACGCCAGCACCTCGCCGTCACGGGCGAAGGACAGGCGCGTGACCGCGTTGACGTTCCAGAACATGCTCGCCGCCCGGCCGGCCCGCGAGACCGCCGTCAGCACCTCCTCGTGCGAACCTAGGTAGCCGTTCTCTTCGATCACCAGCACCACGCCGCCGAGGTCCAGCACCGCCAGCCACAGGTCCCCGTACGCGTGCCGCAGCTCGGTCAGCGGCTCCGGCCGGTCCGGGTCCGCGCCGAAGCCGCGCACCACCTCGGCGGCGGGCAGGCCGGTGACCACCGTGACCGTCGCGGCCACCGCCAGGCCGGACTCCCGGATCCAGCGGTAGCGCACCTCGGGCCGGTCCACGGCCGCCGGTTCGGGCT
>NZ_JAAGNB010000652.1:0-7090 GCF_010550475.1 Amycolatopsis sp. SID8362 | reverse complement strand
CGGCCACCGCGCTGCCCGCCGCGGCGAACCGGAGCGCGATCCCGCGCCCGATGCCGCCGGCCGCGCCGGTGACGCAGGTGATCGTGCCGGCGAGGTCGAGTGTGCTGGTCACGGCACTGATCGTAGAACCGCACCCGGTTCCGTCGTACCTTGTGGGGCATGGCCAAGACCCGGAAGTTCGCCGAACTGCTGCAGACCCAGATCAGCCACGAGTTCACCGCCGCCCAGCAGTACATCGCGCTCGCCGTCTGGCTGGACGCGCGCGACCTGCCGCGGCTGGCCAAGCGCTTCTACCGGCAGGCGATCGAGGAGCGCAACCACGCGCTGGCGATGGTGCGGTACCTGCTCGACCGCGACCACCCGGTGGCCATCCCGGGTACCGGCGACGTCCGGAACGACTTCTCGAGCGTGCACGAGGTGATCGAGCTGGCCCTGGCCCAGGAACGCGCGGTCACGACGGACATCGAGGCGATGGCGCAGGCCGCGCGCGCCGAGGAGGACTACCTCGGCGAGCAGTTCATGGGCTGGTTCCTCAAGGAGCAGGTGGAGGAGGTCGCCCAGATGACGACGCTGCTGACGGTCGTCGAGCGCGCGGGCGACAACCTGTTCGAGGTCGAGAACCACCTGTACCGCGAGTCGGCGACGGAGGTCGAGGACACCCCGGACATGCCCCCGGTGGCGGGCGGCAAGCTCTGACGGCGGAGGGGTTCTCGCCCGAGGCGCCGGCGTGACGCCGATGCCATGAAAGGGTCGTTCATGTCGTCTGGCGACATGAAAGAGTCGTTCATGACGTCCGGCCGACGCCCGAAGCGCGAGACGGCGGAAGCGGCATCCCCCCGGGCGATGCCGCTCCCGCCGTCCCCTCACCGGCAGAACGAAACTTCCGGGAACCCCGGCCGGTCGAGCAGCGGCCGCGGCACGCCCCGCAGGTGCTGGTCGAAGAACGCCGTGACGTAGGCCCGGGTGATCGCCTGCGTGCGCAGCCCGCCGGTGGTCGCGCCGATGTCGACCCCGAACTCGTCCGCCACGATGCCGACGTCGGTGAACGACGCGTGCTGCGTGCCCGCCACCTCCGCCCAGCGCTTCCAGCCGGTCAGCTGCGCCCAGTCGCGCTCCCACGGCTCGTTGCCCGGCGCGCACGCCGTGGCCGCCAGCTGGTGGCTCACGAACATGAACGGCCGGTCCAGGCCGGGCGCGGTGAGCGGGACCTCGGTGGTGCCGTCGATGTCCATCCCGGCCTTGACCCGCGCGTCCGCGACCATCGTGGGCAGCGTGCTGGCACCACCCACCGAGTGCCCGGCCATGCCGATCCGGGACGCGTCGATCAGCGACGCCCACTTCGAGCGCGTCAGCGAATCCAGCACGAACGACACGTCGGCGGCCCGGCCCAGCTCCAGTTTCCGCCAGAAAGCGCTGTCGTGCGGGACTTCGCACGACGCGCACCCGGCGAACCGCCCGCCGGGCATGCTCTGCCCGGTGTTCTCGTAGGTGTGGCCGACCACCGCGACCGCGTACCCGTGGCTCGCCAGGTCTTCGGCCAGCGCGGAGAGCGTGGCGCGCGGCTTGGTGTAGCCGGGCGACAGGACGACCAGCGGCAGGTGCCTGCCACCCGGCCGGGCGTCGGCCACCGAGTTCGTCACCATCTTCGTGAGCAGGTCGGGCGGCACGTCCAGGCCGCTGCCCGCCAGCAGCGCCGCGGATTCTTCCGCGGTCAGGTACCGCGTCTTCGGGCCGTCCGGCGACGCGGCCGGGTAGAACAGCGAGACCATCAGCTCGCGGTAGGGCACCGACGGCACCCACGGGTCGGGCCGCGAAGTGTCCTTGAGGTACACCGACGTGCTGCCCACCGGCCGGTCCCCGGTCGGCGCGGGCAGGTACGGCACCGGGGCCGCGGACGCGGGCGTGGCCATCGTGAACGTGAGTGCGGTGAGGGCCATGAGGATCGTCTTCTTCATCCGATGAAGGTCACTTCCGGGTAGGCGGGCGACGGTGCGGCCAGCAGCGGCCGTGGGCGGCAGCGCAGGTGCTGGTCGAAGAAAGCGCTTACGTAAGTCCGCGTGACGGCCAGTGCGCGGTTCGCGTCGATCGACGCGCCGAGGTCGACGCCCAGCTGCGCGGCGAGCACCCCGAGGTCGGTGAACGACTGGTGCACCGTGCCGGACACCATCAGCCAGCGCTTCCAGCCGGTGAGGTGCGGCCAGTCGGTTTCCCAATCGTCGTACGGACCTGGCTGGCCCAGGGTGTAGTCGTCCATGCTGCCGAGGAACAGGAACGGCCGGGCCAGCCCGGACGGCGGCAGCGGCACGTGGATGCTGCCGTCGATGTCGGCCCCGGCGCGGATCCGCGCGTCGGCCAGCATCGCCTGCGTCGTGACCGCGCCGCCGGCGGAGTGCCCGGTCATGCCGATCCGCACGGGGTCGATGAGCGCGCCCCACTTCTGAGAGTGCAGCAGGGAATCGAGCACGAACGACACGTCCGCCGACCGGACCCGCGCGAACTTCTCCCAGAACCCCGGCTGGTCGTCGGCTTCGCAGGCGGCGCAGCCGGTGACGTGACCGTCGGGGAAGGTGGTCGCGCGGTTTTCGTAGGTGTGGTCGATCGCCGCCACGGCGTACCCGCGGCTGGCGAGGTCCTCGGCCAGCGCGGTGAGCGTCGCGCGGGGCTGGGTCCAGCCCGGGGACAGCACGACGAGCGGCAGGCCGTGCCACCGCCCGGCCGGTTTCGCGTCGACGACGGCGTTCGTCCGGACGGTGCTGAGGACGTCCAGGGGCAGGCCCGGGATGTTCTCCCGCTCGAGGTTGCGCTCGGACTCCAGCGGCGTCATGTACTGCTTGGTGGGACCGTTCGCCGACGTCGCCGGGTAGAACAGGGAGACCATCAGTTCCCGGTAGGGCACCGACGGCACCCACGGGTCGGGCCGCGAACGGTCCACAACGGACAGTGTGGTCACGCCGACCGGCTCGTGGCCGGTCGGGCGCGGCAGGTACGGCGTGGTGCTCGCCGAGGCGAGCGGCGCCGCGGACAGCGTCAGGGTCAGTGCGGTGGCTACCGCGAGAGTGCGCATTGATTCCCCCAGGAACCGGTTCAGGAAAGGTGGCGGACGCGACGGAAGCAGAACCAGGTGAGCAGCGCCGTCATGGCGAGGTAGAGCGCGAGTTCGAGCCATTGCAGCGGCCAGAACCGGGAACCGGGCTGGTAGGTCACGCGCTGCTGGTAGCCGTGCTGGCCGAGCTGGGACATGCACGCTTCGATGGAGCCGCGATCCGGCGGGCCCTGGCCCGGCCGCGGGGCGCAGCTCTGCACGAAGTCCGGCAGCGGGTCGGCCACGGTGCCGTTCGGGGCCAGGGTTTCGTTCGCCAGCACCCACGCGCCGGGCGGGTTCCGGGTGCCGATCTCCAGGATCCCGTGGGTGTCGTCGCCGGTGATGTTCGTGATGTCGTCGCCGACGATCGCGACCATCGTCGTCTCCGGCGGAAGCAGGTACGGCCGCACGAAGTTCGGCACCAGGAGCAGCACGGCGGCGAGCACGGCGAGCGTGACGGCCATCGCGGCGACGGTCCGCTTCAGCAGCATCCCGACCGCGACGCCGAGCACGAGGGCGAACGCCGCGTACCCGATCGGGACGATGCCCCGCGCGCCGAACACCACCGGCGCGATGCGCGAGAGCATCCCGCGGTCGGTCTGCGTGGCCGAGAGTGCGTCGATCGGGCTCGCCCACCACGACACCGCCCAGCCGAGCAGCCCGGCCGCCACCATCGCGGCGAGCAGGCCGAAGCCGAGCTTGGTGGTGAGCCACCGCTTGCGCGTGACGGTCTGGTTCCACACGAGACTGTGCGTGCCGCTCTCCAGCTCGCGCGTGATCAGCGGGACGCCCCAGAACACGCCGATCGCGGCGGGCAGCAGGTAGAGCACCAGGATCGTCCCGCCGAAGAGGGTGTCCTGGTCGGAGAAGCTCGTGCGCCCGACCAGGTCCGGGCCGGTGACCGCGAGCACGACGCCGATCGCGACCAGCGCGGCGAACACGGACAGCGCGGGGACGCGGAACTGGCGCCAGGTCAGCCAGGTCATCGCAGGACCTCCAGGGCGGGGCGGGCGGCGGCGGGGTTGCTCATGTACTCGAGGACGAGGTCCTCGAGGCCGATCTGCGCGACCGTCCACACGGGATCGAGGATCGGCGCCTCGGTGCGGACGAGCACGGTGGTCTGCCGGTCGGTGTGCTTCGCGGAGACGACGTGCTGGTCCGCGGGCAGCGTTTCGACGTCCCGCCGCGGCCCGGAGAGCCGGTGGTGCGTGGCCAGCAGCTCCTCGACCTCGCCGATCACCCGGACCTGCGAGTCGACGAGCACGATGAGGTGGTCGCAGACCCGTTCGAGGTCGTTGACCAGGTGCGAGGACATCACGACGGACAGCTCGTGCTCGGCGACGGCTTCCATCAGGTCCTGCAGGAACTCCCGCCGCGCCAAGGGATCCAGCGCGGCGACCGGTTCGTCGAGCAACAGCAGCTCGGGCCGCTTGGCGATGCCGATCGTCAGCGCCAGCTGGGCGCGCTGCCCGCCGGACAGCTTGCCGGCGTGCTGCTTCGGGTCGAGCCCCAGCCGTTCGATCCGCTTCTCGGCGAGCGCGGTGTCCCACCTCGGGTTGAGGTGCGCGCCGAGCCGCAGGTGCTCTTCGATGCTCAGTCCACTGTAGACCGGCGTGTTCTGTGCGACGTAACCGACTTTGGCCAGCTGCTCCGGCCCGCTGCCGGGCACCCCGCCGCACACCTCGATCGTGCCGGTGGTGGGCTCGAGCATGCCGGCCGCGATGTTGAGCAAAGTGGACTTGCCGGCCCCGTTCGGGCCGACCAGCCCGGTCACGTGGCCGGGCTCGATCTCCAGGGTGCAGCCGGACAACGCCCAGTCGCGCTTGTACTTCTTGCCCAGCCCCTGGGCACGCAGGACGCTCACGCTATGTCCTCTCTGGCGGAGTCGCGAAACGTGGACATCAACAGGGCCTCGATGCTCTCTTCGTCGAGACCGGCCTTGCGCGCCTTGCCCAGCCAGCGGCGCAGGTCCTGCCGCAACGGCCCGAGCACGGCGAACGACGCGCCGCCGTTCAGCGTCGCGGTGACGAACGTGCCGACGCCGGGCCGGGCCGAGACGAGCCCGTCGTGCTCCAGCTCGCGGTAGGCCTTCAGCACGGTGTTCGGGTTGATCGCGAGGGAGGCGACCACGTCCTTGACCTTCGGCAGCTGGTCCCCCTCGTCCAGCAGGCCGAGGCGCAAGGCGTGCCGCACCTGCTGGACCAGCTGCTGGTACGGCGACAAGCCGGACCTCGCGTCCAGGTGGAACTCGATCATCGGCTACTCCATTTATCTAGTTGCCTAGTACTATAGACATGGAGGGCAGGCCCGCGCCACAGGTTCTTTCCCGGCCGGGTCCCGGATGACGTGAATGACTCATTCATGTCATCCGACGACATGAATGAGTCATTCACTACGTTCGGCCGGCTTTTTCGCCCGTCCGGCCAACCTCCCCACCCCCTCGCCCGTCTGGGGAGGTGATCGTTCCCCTCACCGAAAGGACTTTCCGTGCGTCGTCTCACTGGGGGAGGCTTCGTGCGCGGCTTGGTCGTCGCGCTCGGGGTCTCGCTGGCCGTACCCGCGGTCGCCGCCGCCGAAAGCGCTTCCACACCGCGGCTGAGCTGGACCGACTGCCAAGACGGCTTCCAGTGCGCCACCGCTTCGGTGCCGCTCGACTACGACCGCCCGGCCGGCGCGAAGATCGACCTCGCGCTCATCAAGGAACCCGCCACCGATCCCGCGCACCGGATCGGCACGCTGTTCGTCAACTTCGGCGGCCCGGGCGCGTCCGGCCTGCAGCGGCTGCGGGAGCGCGGCAAGTGGCCGTGGCTGTTCTCCGACCAGCTGCGCGCCCGCTTCGACGTCGTGTCGTGGGACCCGCGAGGCATCGGCGCCAGCACCGCCGTGCGCTGCTTCGACACCCTCGCCGAGCAGGAGTCGTTCTTCGGATCCTTCCCGGAGATGCCCGGCGACCCGAGCGGCAACGCCGCCTTCTACGCCAAGTCCAAGGAACTCGCCGACCGCTGCCAGGCCAAGGCGGGCCCGATCCTCGAGCACGTCTCGACGGCGAACACCGCACGGGACCTGGAACTGCTGCGCCGCGCCGTCGGCGACCCGAAGCTGACCTACCACGGCATCTCCTACGGCACCCAGCTCGGCGCCACCTACGCGAACCTGTTCCCGAACCGGATCCGCGCGATGGTCTTCGACGGCACCATGGACTTCGCGGGCAACGCGACCGGCCACGACGGTGCCGGCAAGACCGTGCCGCTGGACACCCGCCAGGACGTCGCCACCGGGATTTCGCAGACGTTCGACCAGTTCCTGCGCCTGTGCGCCGAAGCCGGCCCGAAGTGCGCGTTCTCCGGCGGCGACCCGAAGGCGAAGTGGGCAGCGCTGACCGCGCGCGCGAAGCAGGCACCGATCACAGTGGACGGTCAGACGTGGACGTACTCGGGGATCATCAACGCGGCCGCCGACCTCTCGGACTCCCGCGGCTGGCCGGACATCGCGTCGCTGCTGCAGCGGCTTTACGAGGCGCCGCAGGCGTTCAAGGCCGGTGAGCCCTACACCTCGAACCGGACCGAGGCGTTCAACGCCATCCAGTGCTCCGACAGCGACGTCCCGGCCGACCCGGCGATCTACAGCCGGTACGCCGAATCCGAAGATCAGCGCGTCCCGTACTTCGGCCGGATCGCCGTGCTGGACATGATGAGCTGCGCGTTCTGGCAGGCGAAGGACACCGACCGGTTCACCGGCCCGTGGAACCGCCCGACGTCGGCGGAGATCCTGGTGCTCAACAACCGGTACGACCCCTCGACGCCGCTGGCCGGGGCCCGGGACGGCGCCGCGGAACTGGCGCGCGCCCGGGTGTTCGTGACCGAGGGGTACGGGCACTCGTCGATGTACGTGCCGAGCACGTGCACCGAGCAGGTCAAGCGGGACTACCTGATCTCCGGGGCGTTCCCGGCCGCGGGCAAGACCTGCGCGATCGACGCGAGCCCGTTCGCGGGCTGAGGCGGGCGGGCC
>NZ_JAAGNB010000601.1:0-1582 GCF_010550475.1 Amycolatopsis sp. SID8362 | reverse complement strand
TTCGGCGTTCCTTCAGGGCGCGGCGGGCGACGCCAGCTCCCGCTTCGTGCGCCGCGGCCGCGACCACGCCGAAGTCCGCACCCTCGGCGGCCACCTGGCGACGTCGATCGCCCGCACGCTGGCGGCGGCGGCGTCGGCGATCGGCGCGAGCGGCCCGGTCCGGCTGACGCGCTCGTCGCTGCACCTGCCCTACCGCGACGTGCCGTCCATCGAGGACAGCCTGGAGCTGCGCGAATCGGCGGAGGCGGAGTGGCAGCACGAGCTGGCCCACCACGGCGAAGACCACCCGGCGGTCCGGATCGCGCAGACCCGTTACGAGGGCTGCGCGATGCTCGCCGCGATGGCGGCCACCGACCGGCCGACGGGGTGCGCCGAGGTCCCGGTCAGCGTCGTCTCACTGGGGGACATCGCGTGGCTGCACACGCCGTTCGAGCTGTTCGCGTCGCTGGGGCTGCGGATCCGGCGGGGCAGCCCGTTCCGGCACACGCGGGTGATCGGCTACACCGACGGTTATCTGGGGTACCTGCCCGACGCCGAGGGGCACCGGGACGGGCTTTACGAGTCCTACGTGACGTTGTTCGGGCCGGATGCCGCGGACGTGCTCGTGGAGCACTGCCTGAAGGTGCTGCGGGCGCACCGGCTCAGCGCCGCTTAGGCCGGGCTGCGGCGCGCCTGCGTGAAGACCGTGTAGCGGTCCGCCCGGTACAGCGAGCGGCCCGCTTCGATGACGCCGCCGCTCTGGTCGTGCAGCGTGCCCTCGATGATCAGGCACGGCTGGGTCGCCTCGATGCCGAGCAGGCCCGCGTCGCCGGGGTTCGGGAGGACCGCCGAGATCGCCGTGTCGTTCCATTCCGCGCGGACGCCCCAGCGGTCCTCGATCGTGCGGTGCAGCGATTCGGTTTCCCAGTCGAACAGGTCGATGCCCGGGAACCGGTCGACCGACAGGTTGGTGCGCTCGACGGCGAACGGCTCGTCTTCGACGTAGCGGAGCCGCTCGAGCCGGAAGACCCGCGCGCCCGGGGGGACGTTGAGGCGGCCGGCGATCCGCTGGTTCGCGCTCTCCACCTCGGCGTGCAGCACCTTCGTCTTGGGGACGACGCCGCGGGCCTTCATGTCCTCGGTGAACGAGGTCAGCATGTCGATGTGCGCCGCCTGGCGTTCCGCGGTGAACGTCGCGGTGCCGTGCTGGCGGTACAGGACGCCGTCCGCGACCAGGCGGTTGATCTCCTGCCGGACCGTGCCGCGGGCGACGTGGAAGTGCTCGGCGAGGAACCGCTCCGACGGCATCAGCCTGCCGGGGCCCGCCTCCGTCGCGACGGTTTCGAGGATTTCGCGGAGCTGATCGCCCTTCGGCCGCCCCGGCTGCAGCGCGTCCGGGAGGCGCAGATCGCTCGCGGGGACGTGTTTCGGACGGGGCATGCCTTCAGTATGTCGCGCCGGGGGCGGCCGCGTGCCTTCGGTCAGCCCGTGGCGCGCCCGGCCAGCGTCGTGAGGAAGCTCGCGGCCAAGGCTTCGCCGGTGACGTGCCCGACCGCGCGGTACAGCGACCGCGACTCCCGGGCCGTCCCCTCGGCGAGCGTCG
>NZ_JAAGNB010000558.1:0-991 GCF_010550475.1 Amycolatopsis sp. SID8362 | reverse complement strand
CCCGCGCAAGCTCGGCAGGCGAGCGAGACCGCAGGGCCCGTGCCAGCGCGCGCAGGTCCGGGCTCCGGGGTTCGCGCAACGCCGCGCCAGGGGCCAGCCGGCGCAAGGCACGCACCGTGTTCTCCACCGGCAGGCCGGGATCGGTCGAGGTCACCGCACGCCCTCCTCGTCCCCCGGGCACCAGCGTCACCGATGCGGGGGCGGGCGGGAAAGGGGAGATCGGGCGGCCGATCGGGCAGCTTAGGGGAAACCCGCGCTGGGACACTGGGGTTGTCCCCATGCCGGGCCGGCACCCGGGCTGGCACCCTGGACCCCATGCCAGCCGAGCCCGAGCCGCCGCGTCGCCGCCGACCCTGGTCGACGTCCGGGTGGCTGCTGCTGGTGCTGCTGGTCGTCTTCGCGTTCGGGCTGATCGCCTCGCGGCCGCCGTCGCCGCCCGACCAGGGGCCGCCGACCGGGGACGTGCTCGCCGCGCAGAACGCCGTCGACGCGCTCGTGCACCCCGGCCCGCACCCCGACGCCCTCGCGAAGCTGCCGAAGGACTTCACCGCCCTCAGCGGCGTCACCCCGGGCGCGATGACCGCGCGCGACGGCACCGTGCGCGCCGTCCACACCGACGGCGGGTGCTCGACGCCGTGGGGCGACGACAACACCAAGTGGGACTACGCCGTGCCGTGCAAAGCGCACGACCTCGGCTACGACCTGCTGCGCTACGCCGACCGCAAGGGCCACCCGCTCGGCCCCCAGGCCCGGGAGGCGCTGGACGACCGGCTCTCCTACGACATGCACCACGCCTGCGACCTCAACCCGATGAACTCCGCGTTCACCTGCCGGGTGGTCGCGTCGCTCTACTCGGCGGGCCTGGTCGTCAACTCGTGGCACCAGCGCTGGGGCCCGCCGGTCGGCGACCCGATCGGGCCGATGGTCGCCGGGGTGCTGGTGATCGGCTGCCTGCTGGTCTTCCGGCTGCGCGGCTGGCTGCGGGCCCGCC
>NZ_JAAGNB010000515.1:0-803 GCF_010550475.1 Amycolatopsis sp. SID8362 | reverse complement strand
CGACGGCTCCTGGGCGGCGGTCACCGGCCTGCCGGAGCTGGGCCTGGCCGCGGCCGCGGAACTCGGCGTCGACCTGGAGCGGGTCGCCCTGGTGCCGAACCCCGGCGCGGAGTCGGTGGCCGTTGTGTCGGCGCTGGTGGACGGGTTCGACCTGGTGGTCCTCGGCCGTTCGCTGGCGGGCAGCGTGCGCCCGCAGCTGGCCCGGCGTTTGGCCGGCCGCGTCCGCAACCGCGGCTCGGTCCTGCTGGCGGCCGGGTCGTGGCCGGATGCGGACCTGGAGCTGAGTGTTTCGGGCCGTCGCTGGCACGGTCTGGGCGAGGACGGCCACGGTCATTTGAGGTACCGCGAAGTACTGGCGACGAGCAGGGGCCGCGGCGCGGCGGCCCGTCCTCGTTCGGCACCGCTGCGGTTGCCTGGCGTCGGCGGAGCGCTGGGAACGGCGGTGGCCGAGGTGCCGGTCCTGCCTGCGCGCGTGGGGTGAGCACCCATGCGGTGGCGGGCGTTGTCGTGCCCTGGTGATCCGGCCTGCGGTGAGGTGTTACCGGTCGGCTGCGGTGGCTGGGTGGCTTGGCGTTCGGCTGGCCGGCGGGGTGGCTCGGTTCGCGCCAGTGGTTCGGTGCCGGTCGGCTGCGGTGGCGGTGTGGGCCGGGTGTGTGGTGGGTGGTCGGCTGGCTGGCCGGGCTCGTCTCGCGTCGGCGGTTCGGTGCCGGTCGGCTGCGGTGGCGGTGTGGGCCGGGTGTGTGGTGGGTGGTCGGCTGGCTGGCCGGGCTCGTCTCGCGTCGGCGGTTCGGTGCCGGTCGGCT
>NZ_JAAGNB010000465.1:0-1714 GCF_010550475.1 Amycolatopsis sp. SID8362 | reverse complement strand
TCGACGGCCTCGTCAAACCGCTCGGCGCGCTCGGCAGGCTGGAGGAGCTCGCGGCCTGGCTGTCCGCGGCCCACGGCAGCGTGCCGCCGCGCCCGCTCGACGACGTCCGCGTGGTGGTCTTCGCGGGCGACCACGGCGTCTCGGCGCTGTCTGCGTACCCGCGCGAGGTCACCGCGGCGATGGTCCGGGTGTTCCTGGCGGGCAAGAGCGGCGTGAACGTCCTGGCGGCGCAGGTCGGCGCGAAGGTCCGGGTCGCCGACCTCGGCGTCGACTGGGACGGCGCGGACGTCCCGGAGTCGGTCACGGCGCACAAGATCCGCCGCGGCTCGGGCTCGATCGACGTCGAGGACGCGCTGGCCCCCGGCGAAGCGCGCGCGGCGTTCGAGGCGGGCCGCGCGATCGCGGGCGAAGAGGGCGACGCGGACCTGCTGATCCCAGGCGACATGGGCATCGGCAACACGGCGGTGTGCGCGGCGGTGGTCGCGGCCTCACTGGGCCTGCCGGCGGCGGAGGTGGTCGGCACGGGCACGGGCGTGGACGCGGCAGGCCTGTCACGGAAGACTTCGGCGGTGGAGGCAGCTTTGTCGCGGACTTCGGGCCGCGTCGAGGACCCGTTCGACCGCCTGACGGCGCTGGGCAGCGCGTGCCTCGCGGCCACGGCGGGCTTCCTGGTCGAGGCGGCGGTTCGAGGCATCCCGGTCCTGCTGGACGGCGTCTTCTCGGGCGCGGCGGCCCTGGTCGCGCGGGACATCGCACCGGGCGCGGAGCGGTGGTGGCTGGCCGGGCACCGGTCGACGGAACCCTCGCAGGCGTTCGCGCTGAAGGCGCTCGGCCTGGAGCCGATCCTGGACTTCGGCCTGCGGCTGGGTGAGGGCAGCGGCGCGGTGCAGGCGGTCCCGGCCCTGCGCGCGGCGCGGGCGATCCTGGCGGACATGGGCCTGCTGGCGGACCTGGCGTGAGCGACGGGCCCCAGCGCCCCAAGGTGGCCTTGGTTGCGTCCCGCGCACCCAAGGCGGCCTTCGGTGCGTCCCGCGCACCCAAGGCGGCCTTCGGTGCGTCCCGCGCACCCAAGGCGGCCTTCGGTGCGTCTCACGCACCCAAGGCGGCCTTCGGTGCGTCTCACGCACCCAAGGCCACATTGAGGCGCTCGTGACCCGCTGGGGCGACTCCGCGCGGATGGCCGTCGGAACCCTCACCACCATCCCGGTCCCAGCCCCCCGCACCATCAACTCCCGCACCGCAAGCGGCGCCATGCTCCTCGCGCCCTTCGCCACCCTCCCCCTCGCCCTCGCCGCAGGCCTGATCGTCGCCGCCGGCCAAGCCCTCCACCTCCCGAACCTCGCCACCGCCGCCCTCGCCATCGGCGCCGTCGCACTGGGCAGCCGAGGCCTCCACCTCGACGGCCTCGCCGACACCGCCGACGGCCTCGGCGCCTCCTACGACCGCGCCAAAGCCCTCGACGTCATGCGCCGCGGCGACTCCGGCCCGACCGGCGTCGCGACCCTGGTCCTGACCCTCCTCGTCCAAGTCGGCGCCCTCACCGACCCGTACCAAGCGTTCGCCGCCGTCCTCATCGGCCGCTGCACGCTCTCGATGGCCTGCGCCCGCGGCATCCCCTCCGCGCGGCCGGAAGGGCTCGGCGCCACCGTCGCGGGCTCGGTCCCCCGCACCGCCGCCCTCGCGATCGCCGTGGCCGCCGCCGCACTCGCCACCC
>NZ_JAAGNB010000416.1:0-1726 GCF_010550475.1 Amycolatopsis sp. SID8362 | reverse complement strand
GCTGCCGGGGGGCGAGCACCGGCTGGGCGGGGGAGCTTGGCGGTGTGGCTTGGGCCAGTGGGCGCCGGCTGGCCGGGGAGCCTGGCGGTGTGGCCGGGGCGAAATGGGTCGGTCAGAGCGCCGCGGTGTTGCGGGGGCGAGCACCGGTTGGGCGCGGGAGTTCGGCGGTGTGTTGCCGGGGCGAGCGGCGCGGGCCGAGTGGCGGCCTGGCGGCGTTGCTGGAGGCGAGCGTTGCCGACCGGGGGAGCCCGGCGGCGCTGCCGGGGGAACACAGCTGGGTGGGGAGCCTGGTGGTGCGGCCTGGCGTGAGCGCCGATTGGCGGGGGAGCCCGGCGGTGTTGCCGGGGCGAGCGGGCGCGGGCCGGGTGGCGGCCCGGCGGTGTTGCTGGGGCGAGCGTCGGTTGGGCGAGGGAGCCCGGCAGCGCTGCCGAGGAAGCACAGCTGGGTGGGGAGCCTGGCGGTGCGGCCCGGCGTGAGCGCCGATTGGCAGGGGAATCCGGCGGCGCTGCTGCCAGCGACCGCCGGCTAGGCGGTGTCGGCGAGCGGACAGGAAGTCGGCGGGGAACCTGGCGCACGGTGTTGGCGGGCCCGTCGGCTCAAACTCGCTCGGTCAGCGCCAGCAACGCTCGTCTCAGTGCCGCCGCGCTGGCGTCGCGGGGGTCGGTGTAGCGCGCCGCCTCCGCGGCCGCCGATGCCGCTCCCTCCGCATCGCCCACCGCTTCGTACGCCCGGCCCAGCACAAGCCACGTCAGACCCGTCGCGGAGCGGCCGCCCATCTCGCGGAACTCCGTCAAGCACTGCCGCAGGACCGGGATCGCCTGTGCCGCACGGCCTTCGCCGATCCAGCCCGCTGCCAGTGCGCGGGTGCAGGACAGCTCCCGTGGCCGCTCGTCCAGTTCGCGGGCCAGCTCGCGGGCTTCCCCGAACGCCGCCATCGCGCTGTCGCGGTCGCCCGTCGCCGCGGCGATCGCGCCCGACGTGCGCAGGGACTTCGCCAGCTCCGAGCGGGCCGGTGCCGGGCGGAGGTGGTCCACCGACTCCGCGATCGCCGTTGCCGCCTGGCGGTCTTCGCCGGTCAGGAGGGAGGACCACGCGAAGCCGTGCAGGGCGATGGCGATCTGGCGGGCGTCGCCGGTTTCGCGGGCCGCGGTCAGGGCGACGCGGTCGACGTCGCGGGCTTCCGCCACCCGGCCGAGCCGCAGTAGGGCCGCCGACTCCGCCGCGCGGACGCGGATCGGCTCCGGGTGACCGTCCACTTCGAACAGTTCGCGGGCGTGGGCCGCGGTCTCCAAGGCTTCTTCGGCCTGGCCCAGCCCGATCAGGCAGTGGGCCAAGCCGGCCGTCACCCAGGCGTGGGTGCGGTGGTCGCCACGCGCTTCCAGCTCCTTCGCGCACTGGCGGTACGCGGCCGCGGCCTCCTCGTACTGGCCGCGTTCGTGCCGCAGCAGCGCGAGGTTCGCCTCGGCGAGCAGCGTGACCGCCGGGTCGTCCGCCGCGGCCAGCACCGTTTCGTACGCCGCGCGCATCTCCGCGTATTGGCCGTGCAGGTACAAGTACACGCTCAGCTTGTCCAGCAGCCGCAACGCTTCCGGCGCGGGCAGCAGGCCGATCAGCAGGACGAGGTTCGCGCGCTCGGCGGCGAACCAGTCGTCCGGGCGGGCGAGCAGCCGCGCCACCAGCTCGCCGGGCAACGGCTGGGGTAGCGGCGCGCCGGCCGGCGGGGGCA
>NZ_JAAGNB010000362.1:0-2399 GCF_010550475.1 Amycolatopsis sp. SID8362 | reverse complement strand
TCGGCGCGGGCAACCTCTCGGAAGCCCGGCGGCTCGTGCAGGACCTCGCGCCTGCCGACCTCGCCGGCGCCACGCTCGAAGAGGCGTTGCGCGCGGTGGCCGGCCGGGCGGGGCTGCCGGTGGACGTCCGCATCGACGGCGACGAGCGCCCGCTGCCCGAGCGCGTCCAGTCCACTGTGGTCCGGATCGCGCAGGGCGCGCTGGCCAACGCGCGCGAACACGCCGAGGCGAGCAGCGTCGTGCTCACCCTCACCTACCTCGACGACCAGGTCGTGCTGGACGTCGCCGACGACGGGCGCGGGTTCGTCGAGCGGGCGCCCGAAGGCGACCGGGGACACGGGCTGCCCGCCATGCGGGTCCGGGCCCAGCAGCTCGGTGGCAAGCTGACCGTGGAGTCCGAGCCCGGCCAGGGCACGGTCATTTCGGCTGCGATCCCGTTGGAGGCCCCGTGACCATCCGGGTTTTGGTCTGCGACGACCACACGGTCGTCCGCGCCGGCCTGCGCGCCCTCCTGGCGGGCGCCGACGGCATCGAAGTCGTCGCGGAGGCGGCGAGCGGGGAGGAAGCCGTCGCGACCGCCGCCGCCGTGCGGCCCGACGTCGTCCTGATGGACATCCAGCTCGGCACCGGCATCGACGGGATCGAGGCCACCCGCCGGATCCGGAGCACCCCCGGCGCGCCCCGGATCCTCGTGCTGACGACGTACGACACCGACGCGGACATCAGCCGCGCGATCGCCGCCGGCGCCACCGGCTACCTGCTGAAAGCCGGGTCCGCCAACGAGCTGTACGCGGCGATCGAAGCGGCCGCGGCCGGGCGGACGGCGGTGTCCCCGCCGGTCGCCGACCGGATGATGGCGCAGCTGCGGGCCCCGCGGCCCGCGTTGACCGCCCGGGAGCTGGACATCCTGCGCCGGCTGGCCGAAGGGCTCGGCAACCGCGAGATCGCCCGCGCGCTGTTCATCAGCGAGGCGACGGTCAAGACGCACCTGAGCCGGATCTACGGCAAGCTCGAAGTCGACACCCGGTCCGGTGCCGTCGCGGTCGCCAAGGAACAGCGGCTGCTGGACTGATCAGGCGTTGTCCAAAAGGGACAGATGTTCGGCCGGGAGGTCCAAAGTGAACGCGGGCGCGATCGATTCGTAGTGCTCCCAGGTCCGCGGGCCGATCAGCGGGATCACTCCCTTGTGGAGCAACCACGCGAGCGCCACCTGGTTCCCCGTCGCTCCCAGTGCCGACGCCACCTTCGCCACCGCGGCCAGCCGCGCTTCCGAGTCCGGCCCCGCGTACGCGCGCCAGATCGGCGTCGACTCGCGGTACGCCGCATCGTCGTAGATCCCCCGCAGCAGCGCGGAATACGCGGCCAGGGAGACGTCCGGGTGCTGCGACAGCCAGTCCAGCAGCTCGCCGCCCGCGATCGACGGGACGTCGGGGCCGGTCGGGCGCAGGTACGAGTGCTGGACCTGGACGGCCACCGGCGACGCCCAGCCGTTGGCCCGCGCCAGGGACCGGATGCGCTCCAGGCGCCACGCCCGGACGTTGCTCCAGCCGGTGTAGCGGACCTTGCCCGCGCGGACCAGTTCGTCCATTGCGGACAGTGTCTCCTCCAGCGGCTCGCGCCGGAGATCGACGTGGACGTAGTACAGGTCGATGTGGTCGGTTCCCAAGCGCCGCAGGCTTTCCTCCACCGAGCGCCGGATCACCGCCGCGCTCGCGCCTTCGTACGTCCGCTCCCGGGCTTCCCAGTCGGTCGTGCCGTCGGGGCGAGCGGCGGCGCGGGCCGCGGGCAGGTCCACGGGTTGCGCGGAGACCTTCGTCGCCAGGAAGACCCGGTCCCGGCGCCCCTTGAGGAGCCGGCCGAGCACGGTTTCGCTTTCGCCGCCGGAGAACGACGGTCCCGCCCACCAGGCGTAGCAGTTCGCGGTGTCGAGGAAGTCGCCGCCGGCGTCGAGGAACGCGTCCAGGATGCGGGCCGACGTCGGTTCGTCCGTCGAGGTACCCATCGTCATGCAGCCCAGCGACACCTGGCTGACGTGCTGGCCGGTCCGGCCCAGTTCCACCTTCTTCATGCCACGAACCTAAGCCGGAATCGGTCCGGTACTACAGTCCAATGACGTGACTGGATCACAGACCAATTGGGGCGTCCTGCTGGAACTGACCGGACCGGGACCGAAGCACGAACAGCTCGCGCGCGCCCTGCGGAAGGCGATCCGCGGGCTCGACGACGGCGTCGCGGTGCCGCCGAGCCGTCAGCTCGCCGCCGATCTCGGCTGCTCGCGGTGGGTCGTGACGCAGGCGTACGCCCAGCTCGTCGCCGAGGGGTACCTCGACGGGCGCACCGGGTCCGCCACGCGCGTCCGGCGGGTCGGCGACGCCGTCGCGGCCCGGCCACCGGCCCGG
>NZ_JAAGNB010000322.1:0-580 GCF_010550475.1 Amycolatopsis sp. SID8362 | reverse complement strand
CGGCGCAGCTCCTCCGACAGCGGCGCGACCGGCTTGTCCTTGGCGTCGCGCCCGCCGGCCAGCCCCGGCAGCCGCGGCAGCTCCAGCCACGCCTGTGCCAGCGTCATCCAGCGCTGCGCGGTCGGCGACGCGAGCCACGAGTCGGTCAGCGTCGTGGGCACCCACTCCGGCGCGGTCGTCTCGCTGTCGGCGACGAGCCCGGCGCCCACGGCCAGCTCGGCCAGCAGGGTCGCCTGCACCTCGTCGATCTCCAGGTCCTTCGCGAGCTTCTTCAGCTCGCGCACGCCGAGGCCGCCCGACTTGAGCACCGGCGGCGGCGCGGCCGACCACGCCCGCAGCAGGGATTCGGTGTGGCGCAGGAACTCCATCGCCTCGCCGGCCGCGGCCTGGTCCACAGTGGACGGCTGGTGCGGGTGCACCGGCAGGCCGGGCTCGGTGAGCGTCCCGGGCGCGAAGGCCCCGCCGCGCACCGCGATGCCGAGCTCGCGCGGCAGCTCGACGGTCTGGTCGTCGCGGCGCAGCAGCAGCCCGCGGGCCAGCAGCTTCTGCACCGGCGTCTCGGCCTTTTCGAGCGAGAGGT
>NZ_JAAGNB010000262.1:0-6538 GCF_010550475.1 Amycolatopsis sp. SID8362 | reverse complement strand
GCCTGCCCCGCGACGACCGCGTCGAACGCGCGCCCGGCCGGGTCCCACTCCTCGAAGGTCGCGACTTCGACGTCGGTCCCCTTGTCCCGCGCGAACGCGGCCATCCGCGGGTCGGGGTCGACGCCGAGCACCCGGCACCCGGCGGCGGCCAGCTGCCGCGCCTCGATCCCGGTGCCGCAGCCGACGTCGAGGAGGTCCGGGCCGGGACTCGCGGCGCGCACCGCGGTCACGAGTTCTCGGGGGTACGGCGGGCGCGCGCGGTCGTAGCGTTCGGCGTCGATCCCGAACGACTCCGCGATCCGGCGTGCTTCATGGGGTTGAGTGGGCATGCGCCCACTCTAATGGGCACACGCCCACTCGGGCAATGCGCGTTCGCCCGCGGCGTACCGGAGAATGGGCTCATGCCGACCGGGGTCCACTTGCGCGACGTGCGACGGCAGCTGTTCGCCGCCGCCGAGCGCGTTCTGCTGCGCGACGGCGCGGAGGCGCTGACGAGCCGCGCGGTCACCACCGAAGCCGACGTCGCCAAGGGCGTGCTGCACCGGCACTTCGCGGACTTCGACGACTTCCTGGCGGAACTCGTCCGCGAACGCATCACCCGCCTGCGGGACCAGGCCGCAATCCTGCGGGCCGCCGCGGGCACGCGAACGGTCGCGGACAACGTCACCGCGACCCTGACCGAGCTGTTCGACCCGGTCTCGCTGGCACTCGTCAGCCTGCTCTTCTTCCGCGACGAACTCCGCACCCGGTTACGCCGACCGGGTGACGGCCTGCCGATCCTGGTGGAGGCTCGCACGATGCTCGCGGACTACCTGACCGCCGAGCGCGCGCAGGGCCGCATCGCCGCGGACGCCGACGTCGATTCCCTGGCCCTGTCCCTCATCGGCGGCGGCCACCTGCTGTTCGCGAGCCGCCGGGGCACGCTGCCGGACGAGCGCGAACTGACGAAGGTGGTCGGCACCGTGCTCGCGGACGTGCTGCAGCGCAAGCTGTTGTGACCATCCGAAGTGGACACTCGCGCCGCCCCGCACACGCGACCACGCGGGGGTCCGGGGGCTCGCCCCCGGCGGGGGCGTGGGGGCTCGGCCCCCACAGGACACAGAACGAGAAAGCCCCTGTTCGCGTGTTCCGCGAACAGGGGCTGCCACTTTCGAGTGGGCGATACTGGGATCGAACCAGTGACCTCTTCGGTGTGAACGAAGCGCTCTCCCCCTGAGCTAATCGCCCGGTGGTACCAACTTCCACGAGATCCCGGGGGTGGGCTCGTGGTGCGCGATACTGGGATTGAACCAGTGACCTCTTCCGTGTCAGGGAAGCGCTCTCCCGCTGAGCTAATCGCGCGCTGCGGAACTTGGTACTGACGGAAGCATATCGGACGCCTTCGAAGGCCTTCACGGGGGTCTCCTCCATCGTGCGGTGTGACCCGCTGCACTGCGGAAATCGCCGTGACACCGGGGTGCGCGGACGGGCAGACTGCAAGGGAGACAGCCGGCCCGGCCGACCCAGGAGAGCTCCCACCCCGATGACCGACACCGATTCCCGTCCGCCCGCCGACCTGAACCGCGCTCCCGCGCGGGCGGGGCTCCTCATCGGGGTCCTCGTGCTGTCCGCGTTCGTGATGATCCTCAACGAGACGATCCTCAGCGTCGCGCTGCGCGACCTGACCGTCGACCTCCGCGTACCGACGACGACGGTGCAGTGGCTGACCAGCGGGTTCCTGCTGACCATGGCCGTCGTCATCCCCACGACCGGGTTCCTGCTGGAGCGCTTCTCACCGCGGCAGGTCTTCCTCTTCTCGCTGTCGGCGTTCAGCCTCGGCACGCTGCTGTGCGCGCTCGCGCCCGGCTTCGGGCTGCTGATGGCCGGCCGCGTGGTGCAGGCGTGCGGCACGGCGGTGATGCTGCCGCTGCTGATGACGTCGGTGATGCGGCTCGTGCCGCCGGAGCGGCGCGGCGCGACGATGGGCACGATCACGATCGTCATCGCGGTGGCCCCCGCGATCGGGCCGACCATCGGCGGCGCGGTGCTGTCGTCACTGGGCTGGCGCTGGATGTTCTGGATCGTGCTGCCGCTGTCGATCGCCGCGCTGGTGGCCGGGGCGCTGCAGCTGAAGCTGGAGAGCGAACGCCGCCGGGTGCCGCTGGACGTGCCCTCGGTGCTGCTGTCCGCGATCGGGTTCGGCGGCGTGCTGTACGGCCTGTCCGCCGGCGGCGAACAGGCCGGGGTCGAGCCGCCGGTGCCGGCGTGGGTGCCGATCGTCGTCGGCGTCGTCTCGCTGGCGGTGTTCACCTGGCGCCAGCTGCGGCTGCAGCGCCGCGACCGGGCGCTGCTCGACCTGCGGCCGTTCACGCACCGCAGCTTCGTCGTCGCGCTGGTGCTCACCGCGCTGCTGTTCGTCTGCCTGATCGGCGCGGCAGCGATCATGCTGCCGCTCTACCTGCAGACGGTACTGCACACGACCACGTTCGTCAGCGGCCTGGCCGTGCTGCCCGGCGGTCTGGTGCTGGGCCTGCTGGGCCGTCCGGTCGGCGCGCTGTTCGACAAGGTCGGCGCGCGCCCGCTGGTCATCCCCGGCGCCGGGGCGATGGCCGTCTCGCTGTGGCTGTTCACGATCCTGGGCCCGAACTCGCCGCTGATCGCGGTGATCGGGATCCACGTGCTGCTGATGGCCGGCCTCGGCCTGATGATGACGCCGCTGTTCACCGAATCGCTCGGCGTGCTGCCCGAGCACCTGTACTCCCACGGCAGCGCGATCCTCTCGACGCTGCAGCAGGTGGCCGGCGCGCTCGGCACCGCGGTGTTCGTCAGCGTGGCGACGCTCGGCAGCGAGGACCAGACGGCGGGCAGCCCGGACGCGTCGGGCCTGCACGCGGCGTTCGTGGTGGCGGGGTGCATCGGTCTGGTCGCCTTCGCGGGCACCTGGCTGATCCGCGCCAAGAAGCCGGGTTCGACCCCGGCGGCCGCCGCGCACCACTGAGCACAAGCGCCCCAAGGCGGCCTTGGGTGCGTTGAGTGGGCACTGCGGCGCGGAGCGCCTCCGTTGAGGGTGGCGGTGGGGGCATGGGTGGAGCACCGAAGGCCACACCGGTCACCCACATCGGCGACGTCGAGGCGGGCCGAGATGTCATGAATGACTCATTCATGTCGTCGGACGACATGAATGAGTCATTCACTACATCTCGGGTCAGGGCCCCGGCACAGTCGCCGACGGCCGACCGCCCTCGGTCTGAACCCACCGGCACCGGCCGTGGCGAGTGGCGCCGGGCGGCCGGCGAAGCCGCCGCCGGGCACACCGCCGCGGCTGTGCTGGAGCCCTGTCGTGCGCGGTCCCGAATGACACATTCACGACGCCAGCGCAGCCGCAGCCGACCGGGCCACCGGCACGCCCACCCCACGGAGCCGCTAGTGAGAAAACCCCACCATTGGGGAGCTTGAAGCCGGGCAAAAGAAAGTCCCGCTTCCGCTCGGCGAAGGCTGGGGGGAACCTGCGAGCGGAAGCGGGAGTTCGAGGCCGGTACGGGGGTCGCCTCGCGGCGGAAGGCTCAACACGGCCCCAGCCGGACTGGTGTTCCGTGAAGGCAAGGGGTGAGGCCCGGGGACTCCTCCGTACCGACACCCCTTACAACGCCCTACGCCACGCGGTGTTCCCCCGGCCGTCCCGACGTGACGGGGCTCATCCCGCGGCCTTCGGGGTCGCCCGCACGCCCGTGTGCAGGTACCGCTCCCCCGTCGGCAGCGTGTAGAACGTCACCGAAACCCAGCCCCGCATGCCCGCCGGGCTGTGGGCGAAGTGGCCCGGGCCGACCGGCACCAGGTCGTCCTCCGTCGTCGGGTCCGCCATGAGCGACGCCAGCGAGCCCGTCACCGTCTGGCGGATGCGCAGCTGCCCTTCCCTGGTCAGGATTTCGATGCGCATCGACTCGCGCTCGTACACGCCCAGGTACTCCGAGACGTCCAGCTCCGGCGGTGCCGCGGGCGGTTCGAACGGGCGGGGCATCGTGACGCCCGCCAGTTCCGCGAAGATCTCCGCGTAGAGCTCCTCGTACAGGTCGTGTGCGCTGCCGCCGTTGGTGAGCAGCGTGACCGCGAGCCCGTGGTCCGGCAGCACGCGCAGGAACGCCGACTGGCCGATCGTGTTGCCGTCGTGGCCGATGAGGCGGTGGCCGTCCCAGCCGAAGCGGATCCAGCCGAGGCCCCACGAGTCGCCGAGGGTGTGCTTGTCCGGCATCTCGGCCTGTTCCTCGGTCATCGCCGCGGCCGACTCCGCCGAGAGCACCCGCGAGCCGTCCGCGGTGACGCCGCCGGCCAGGTGCATGCGGGCGAAGGCCAGGACGTCCGACGCCGACGCCGTGATCAGGCCGGCCGGGCCCGCCGAGCGCGGGAGGCCCCACGCCGGCGCGGGCTGCGGGTCCTCCTCGCCGCTGGCCACGTGGCCCATCGCCGCGCGGAACAGCAGCGCCTCCTCCGGCAGGGTGCCGGTGCGGGTCAGGCCCAGCGGCGTGAACAGCCGCTCGCGCAGGGCCGCGTCCCACGTCTTGCCGGTGAGCTTCTCGATCACCCGTCCGATGAGGATGAACCCGGAGTTGCAATAGGACAGCGTCGCGCCGAGCGGATGGGTCTGCGCGGCCTGGTCCAGCACCTCGACGTACTTCTCGACGCAGTCGTCGCCGCGGCCGGTGTCGGTGAAGACGTCGCCGTCGATGCCGCTGGTGTGCGTCAGCAGGTGCCGCAGCGTCACCTTCTTCGTGACGTCGGGGTCGGCCAGCCGCAGCTCCGGCAGCACATCGGCGATCGGGGCGTCCAGGCTCAGCAGCCCCTCGTCGACCAGCTGCATGGCCACGGTGGCGGTCCACACCTTGCTGATCGAGCCGATCTGGAACACCGAGTCGTCGGTGACCTCGACCCCGGTGGCCTTGTTGAGCACCCCGAAGCTCGCGACGGCCTCGTCGTCGCCGCGCGCGATGCCCAGCGTCGCCCCGGGCACGCGGTGCTTGCGCGCGAGTTCGGCCAGGCGCCGCCGCCAGTGCGCGGTGTCGAGCGGGACGCGCGCCGGCTTGCCCGGCTCGCCCGCGTGCTGCTCGACCCAGTCCACGATCCGGCGGTTGAAGTCCACCCGGTGCGACGGCCGCCCGTCGAGGATGAACAGGTGGGACGCGCCGGGGTAGAGCACCAGCCGGGTCGGCACGCCCTGCTCGCGCAGCGCGGTGAACCACTGCTCGGCCTGCCCCGCCGGGCACCGGTCGTCGTTCGCGCCGTGCACGACCAGCGTCGGCGTGCGCACCTTTTCCACCTGCGCCAGCGGGGAAAGCGCCGCGTAGTGCGCCCGGTTCTCCGTGGGGATCGCGCCGAGCTCGGCGACGCCGAGGTAGTGCCCGGCGTCGGACGTGCCCGCCATGCTCACCGGGTCGCTGACCACGCCACCCGCGACCGCCGCGGCGAACCGGTCGTCGCGGCTGGTCAGGTAGCAGGTCATGTAGCCGCCGTAGCTGTAGCCGGTCACGGCGAGCCGCCGCCCGTCCGCCACGCCCTCGGCGACCAGGTCGTCCAGCGGCTCGAGGAAGTCCTTGGCGTCGGCCAGCCCCCACGCGCCGACCGCGCCGGTGTAGAACGCTTCGCCGTAGCCGTCGCTGCCGCGCGGGTTCAGCAGCAGCACCGCCCAGCCGCGGGCGGCGAGCTGCTGGTGGTAGACGTGCACCGCGTCGGCGGTGCCGTTCCACGCGTTGTGCGGGCCGCCGTGGATGTCGAGCAGCAGCGGCAGCGGGCCGGTGCGGGCGGGGTCGCGCAGCAGCCAGCCGTGCACGACCGTCCCGTCGGAGATCGTGAACTCGCGCTCCTCGTGGGTGAACAGCTCGAACTCGCCGTCGCCGTGCGACGTGTGGACGGTCGCCGCTCCCCCGCCGACACCGACCGTCGCGATCTCGCCGTACGACGACGTCGTGGCCAGCACGACCGCCGCGGTGTCCCCGGCGACGCTCAGGCCCGCCACGGCGTTCCCGGTGCCGCCCAGTACCAGCCGCGGCTCGCCGCCGGCGACGTCGACGGCGTAGAGGTGCGTGTAGCCGCGATCGCGGACGCAGAACAGGACTTCGGAACCGGCCAGCTGCGGCAGAGCACCCGGGTAACCCGGACCGCCCGGCATCACGTTGCGGTCGAGCGATGCCGCCAGGTCGACGGTTTCCCCGCCGTCCAGCGGAACCCGCAGCAGCCCGGCGTGGCCCGTGGCCGTGTCCCGGCGGCCGACGACGAGCAGCGCGCTCCCGTCGGCGGTCCAGAGGGCCGGGCCCGCCATGCCTTCGCCCGAGCCCACGAGCCGCGGTTCGGCGGTCGCGTTCCCGGGCTCGACGACGTAGGCGCCCGAACGGAAAGTCAGGTCGCCGTCGGCGTCCCGGGCCGCCGGGAAGGCCAGCCGGGTGCCGTCCGGCGACCAGGCCGGGTCACCCGCGTGCCAGTCCCCCGACGTCACCCGGCGGACCTCGCCGGTCGCGACGTCGAGGACGTGGACGTGCTTGCGCAGGGTCCGCAGGAACCCGGGGCCGTC
>NZ_JAAGNB010000207.1:0-1891 GCF_010550475.1 Amycolatopsis sp. SID8362 | reverse complement strand
GGTGCTGTGGGCGGGCGCGGAACTGCTGGTGGGTCACACGACGGCGCTGGTCATCTGAAGCCGTTCCGCGGTTTCGGCGTCCGCGGGCAGGAACGTCTCCAGCTTCAGCTCCGACACCGTCACGTCCGCCGCCGTCGCGAACGTGGTGATCGCCGTGATCAGCCGCAGCTCGCCGACCGAGCTGTCCAGCCGGACCGGCACCGCGAACCCGAGGTGCTCCGGCCCGGGCGCGGCCGGCGGGGGCAGGTACCCCTCCAGCTCCGCGAGCTGGGCGGCCAGCCGGTCGTCGGGGATGCGGGCCAGGTCGTTGCGGAGGCGCTCGAGGATGTGCCGCGCCCAGTCGTCGAGGTTGCGCACGCGCGGCGCCATCCCGCGCGGGTGCAGCGCGAGCCGCAGCGTGTCGACCGGTTCCCGGAGCAGCTCCGGCGCGACGCCTTCGGTGAGCAGCGTGAAGGCGTCGTTCTTCGCGACCAGCACGCCGTAGCGGTCGACGACGATCGCGGGGTAGGGGCGGTGGCCGTCGAGCAGCCGGCGCAGGCCGTCGAGCACCGGCCGGATCGCCGGGTCGTCGAGCCGCGTCTCGGGGTACGACGGCGCGAAACCCGCGGCGTGCAGGAGGCCGTTGCGCTCGCGCAGGGGCAGTTCGAGCGACTCGGCGACGCGCAGCACCATCGCGCGGCCGGGGAGTGAGCGCCCGCTCTCCATGAAGCTCACGTGCCGCTGCGTCGTCCCGGCCCGCAACGCCAGGTCGAGCTGGCTGAGGTGCCGCCGCGTGCGCCAGTCCTTGAGCGCCGTCCCGAAGTTCACGGGTCCATCTTCCCCATTCCCCGCGGGGAATTGAGCGGTCCCCCGGATTCGGCGAGGGTTCGGCCATGACGAAATACGGCTTGGTCGTCCCGACCTACCAGCCCATCCTCGACGCCGGGCGGACCGCGCCCGAGCTGGTCGATGTCGCCGTCGAAGCGGAGCGCCTCGGTCTCGACTCGGTGTGGGTCGGCGACACCCTCGCGCGCGCCCCGCTGGACGCGTTGACCGTTCTCTCCGCCTTCGCGGCCCGGACCTCGCGGGTGACGCTGGGGACGTCCGCCCTGCTCCCGGCGTTGCGCGACCCGATCCAGACGGCGAACCAGCTGCTGTCGATCGACCTGCTCAGCGAAGGCAGGCTCACGGTGGCGGTCGGCGCCGGGTTCGCCGGGCGCAGCGAGCCGGAGTTCGCGTTCGTAGGGGTGCCCTGGGAGCGACGGCGTGCCCGCTTGGACGACATCGTGGGCCTGTGGCGGGCGGCGTGGCGCGGCGAGAAGTCGTTCCACGGCGAAGTGCTGCACCACGACTCCCTGCCCGCGTACCCGTTGCCCGCGCGGGACGGCGGCCCGCCGGTGTGGCTGGCCGCGTACACGCCGGGGGCGCTGGAGCGGATCGGCCGGCTCTACGACGGCTGGCTGCCGTACCCGCCGGACCCCGCGGACTACGGGTCCGGCCTGGCCCGGATCCGCGCGCGGGCGACGCGGCCGGTGACCCCGGCGCTGTTCGCGACGGTCCTGGTCGAGGACGACCCGGTGCGCGGCCGCGAATTGCTGGAGGAGTACTGCCGGCGCAACTACGGGATGCCCGCCGACTTCGTCCAGGGCATCCAGATGCAGGTCACCGGGAGCGCCGCGGAGGTCGCGTCGAAGCTGCGGGAGTACGAAGGCGCGGAGCACTTCCTCCTGCGTATCGCGAGCACCGAACCGGAGGTGTTCGACGGGCAGCTGACCCGGGTCGCGGAGGTGGTGGAACTGCTGCGCGACCAGCCGTGATCGAAAACTTGTCGGGGGTGGCACGTAGGCTGGGAACGTGACCGAAGCTCCACTGTCCGGACTCCTCACCGCCATCCTTCCCGACCCGGCCCTGC
>NZ_JAAGNB010000160.1:0-1520 GCF_010550475.1 Amycolatopsis sp. SID8362 | reverse complement strand
TGGACATCCTGCGCGAGCTGATCGACGGCTCGACCGGCCGTTAACCAGGCGGAGGAAGGTCATCATGGCTCAATCTCGGCGAAGGAGTTTCGGGCCATGGGCGGAAATCAATAGCGCTGATGATTCAGTAAATTGTGTCCGGCTTCTCGATCTTGCGATGATTATCTGGCGATCATGTGGCACGATGCTCCTGTGAAACCGCGCTCGTCCCGCATGCTCGCCAGCGTCGCTTTAGCTTGCTCGGGTGGGGCGCAAGTCGCTGCCGGTCTCGTTGGTGGACTTCCTTGGCAGGTCGGATTTTTGCTCGTGACGGTGTTTTGCGCGGCTATCGGCACATGGCTGACGATCGCTCAGGTGCCTCCACGGCTGATCGGGGTCTCGTCGCTTCGTCATTTAAAAAAACTCGTCGATTACTCCAAATGGGGTCAGGATTCGGTTGCAAGATTGCGCTGATTGATAACGAAGGTGGTCAAACGTCGAAGATGCCCGATCGGTTGGTCGGTCGGAGGTACCACGGGCCTGTGGCCCGGGTGTGCACTTTGAAACTGATGGCACGTGGACATCCTGCGCGAGCTGATCGACGGCTCGACCGGCCGTTAACCGGCGGCGGCCTGCAGGCCGCGGCTGCCGATGCCGCGCAGGACCTCCACGCGGTCGGAGCCCGGGCGGCCGAGCACCCAGCTCGACCCGGGCACCGCCTTCGCGCGCTTCTTCAACGGCGCCAGCAGCCGCGAAACCTCCTGGTAGGAACGGATCACGTCGCTCGCACAGACCAGCGTCGCCAGCGACACCGTCACCGGCAGGCCGTCGGCCGACCAGCGGCGGTCCAGCAGGGCGCCCGCCACCGTGGCGATCTCGTCGACGTCGCAGACCACCAGGAAGTCGTCGCCGCCGACGTGGCTGACGCGCATCCGGCGCAGGGCGCCGGACAGCTCGGTCAGCGCCCCGCCCAGTTCGCGGATCAGGTTGTCGCCCGCGGCGAACCCCGCGGTGTCGTTGACCGCCTTGAAGCTGTCGATGTCGAGCCACGCCGCCACGAACGGCTCGCCGATGGTGATGCGGCGGGTGACGTCGCGGGCGACCGTGTCGCTGCCCGGCAGCCGGGTCAGCGGGTTCAGCGCCGCCGCGGCCTCGACCTTCGCCTCGGCCACCCCGCGCACCACCTCGGTCACCAGCACGACGCCGAGGCAGCGGCCCACCTCGTCGACCACGACGACGTCGTCGCCGGTGCGGCCCCAGTCGGCGTCGGTCACCAGCTCGAGGAACTCCATCGCGCCGGCACGGGCCTCGATCGTGTGCGGGGTGTCGGCCAGCCGCCCCGCCGGGCGCTTGGCGTGCAGCGCGTGGCCGTACGGGCCGGTCACCGCGACCAGGAACCGGGTCCGGTCGACCGACCAGCGCGGGCGGTTCAGCTCGTCCACCCCGACCACGCCGGACGGCGCGTCGGCCGCCGCGAGCACTTCGCGGACCTCGTCGCACGTGGCGGTTTCCGGCAGCGTCGTCGCCGGGCGCAGGAAGTC
>NZ_JAAGNB010000122.1:0-7227 GCF_010550475.1 Amycolatopsis sp. SID8362 | reverse complement strand
GGTCCGCGAGCACCTCGCCGCCGAGGAGGTTGTCACCGAGGTCGGCGGCGGGCTCGCCGACGCGGTGCGGGGGCTCGGCCCGCGCGAAGCCGCGCACCACGTCCTCGAGCTCGTACGGGCTCAGGCCGCCGCCGTGCTCGGGCACGACTCGGGCGCCGCCGTCGCCGCCGACCGCGCTTTCCGCGAGCTGGGTTTCGACTCCTTGACGGCGGTCGAGCTCCGCAACCGGCTGACGGCGGTGACCGGTGTCCGCCTCCCGGCCACCGTCGTTTTCGACCACCCGCACCCGCGCGCGCTGGCCGAGCACCTCCTCGGCGAGGTGTCCGGTGCCGAGACCGCCACCGCGGGCCCGGCCACGGCCGCCGCGTCCGACGAGCCGATCGCGATCGTGGCGATGGGCTGCCGCTACCCGGGGGACGTCCAGTCGCCCGAGGACCTGTGGCGCCTGATCGCCGAGGGCGCGGACGGCGTCGGGCCGTTCCCGGCCGACCGCGGCTGGGACCTGGCCGCGCTGTACGACCCGGACCCGGCGAAGCTCGGCACCAGCTACACCCGCGAGGGCGGGTTCATGACCACGGCGGCGGCGTTCGACGCCGGCTTCTTCGGCATCTCGCCGCGCGAGGCGCTCGCCATGGACCCGCAACAGCGCGTCCTGCTGGAGACGTCGTGGGAGGTGTTCGAGCGGGCGGGCATCGACCCGGATGCGTTGCGCGGCAGCGGAACCGGCGTGTTCGTCGGCGCGACGTCGTCCGGCTACGGCGTCGGCGCGCGCGACGAGTCCGGCGGCTCCGAGGGCTATCTGCTGACCGGCAGCGCCCCGGCGGTCGTGTCGGGCCGGCTGTCCTACACGTTCGGCCTGGAAGGACCGGCGGTCACCGTCGACACGGCGTGTTCGTCGTCGCTGGTGGCCCTGCACCTGGCGTGCCAGGCGCTGCGGCAGGGCGAGTGCTCGATGGCGCTGGCCGGCGGCGTCACGGTGATGGCGCACCCGGCGGCGTTCGTCGAGTTCAGCCGCCAGCGCGGCCTCGCCGAAGACGGCCGCTGCAAGTCCTTCGCGGACGCGGCCGACGGCACCGGCTGGGGCGAAGGCGTCGGCCTGGTCCTGCTTGAGCGGCTCTCGGACGCCCGGCGCAACGGCCACCCGGTGCTGGCCGTGGTCCGCGGCTCGGCCGTCAACCAGGACGGCGCCTCGAACGGCTTGAGCGCCCCCAACGGTCCTTCGCAGCAGCGCGTGATCCGCGCGGCGCTGGCCAACGCGGGTCTGTCCACTTCGGACGTCGACGCGGTGGAGGCGCACGGCACGGGCACCCGGCTCGGCGACCCGATCGAAGCGCAGGCCCTGCTGGCGACCTACGGCCGCGACCGGGACCGTCCACTGTGGCTCGGGTCGCTGAAGTCGAACATCGGCCACACCCAGTCGGCGTCCGGCGTGGCCGGCGTGATCAAGATGGTCCTCGCCATGCGGCACGGCGTCCTGCCCCGGACGCTGCACGTCGACGCGCCGTCGTCCCAAGTGGACTGGACGGCCGGGTCGGTCGAGCTGCTCACCGAGGAACGCCCGTGGGAGTCCGACGGCCCGCGCCGGGCCGCGGTCTCGGCGTTCGGGGTCAGTGGCACCAACGCGCACGTCGTCCTGGAGCAGGCCGACGCGGTAGTGCTCCCGCCATCGGGAGCGGACGCGACACCGCCGCTCGTGCCGTTGTCGGCCCGGAGCGCGACGGCGTTGCGGACCCAGGCTGAACGGCTCCGCGGCACGGACGTGGCGCCGCAGGACCTCGCGTACTCGCTGGCTTTCACGCGTGCGACGCACGACCACCGGGCGGTGCTTGTCGCGTCCGGCGAGGAGATCGACCACGCCCTCGGTGTCCTTGCCGACGGTGGTTCCGACGCAGCCGTGGTCACCGGCACGGCCGACCGGGACGCCCTGCTGGCGGTGCTGTTCACCGGCCAGGGCGCTCAGCGGGTCGGCATGGGCGAGCAGCTCTACTCTCGCTTTCCCGTCTACGCGGAGGCTTTCGACGCGGTCCTGGCCCACTTCGATCCCAAACTCCGCGAGGCCTTCACCGCCCCGGAGTTGCTGGACCGCACCGAGTTCACCCAGCCCGCGCTCTTCGCGGTCGAAGTCGCCCTCTACCGCCTGGTCGAGTCCTTCGGCGTTCGCCCAGACTTCGTGGCCGGGCACTCAATCGGCGAGATCTCGGCCGCCCACGTCGCCGGCGTGCTCTCGCTGGAAGACGCCTGCCGCTTGGTCTCCGCGCGCGCGTCCCTGATGCAGGCCCTCCAGTCCGGCGGCGCAATGGTCTCGATCGCCGCCCCGGAGTCCGAGATCGTTCTGACCGAGGGTGTCTCGATCGCGGCGGTCAACGGCCCCGAGTCAGTCGTCATATCCGGCGACGAAGCCGAGGTCCTGGCGATCGCGGCCCAGTTCCCCAAGACCAAACGCCTCGCGGTCAGCCACGCGTTCCACTCGCCGCTGATGGATCCGATGCTGGAGGAGTTCCGCGCGGTCGCCGAGTCGTTGGAGCACCGCTCTGCGACGATTCCGGTGATCTCGAATGTGAGCGGTGCTCTCGCTGAGCCCTTCACAGCCGACTACTGGGTGCGCCACGTCCGGGAAGCGGTCAGGTTCGCGGATGGCGTCTCGACGTTGGAAGCCGCCGGGGTCGGGGTCTTCCTGGAGCTGGGACCGGACGGCGTCCTCAGCGCGATGGTCCCGGGCACCGCGATCCCCGCGCTGCGGCGGGACCGCGACGAGGAGCGAACGCTCTTCACCGCGCTGGCCCGGCTGCACGTCAACGGCGTCGAGCTGGACTGGGAGAGCCTCTACGCGGGCTCCGCGGGCCGGGCCGTCGCGCTGCCGACGTACCCCTTCGAGCACCAGCGCTACTGGCTCGAACCCGCCCGCCCCCCGGCTGCCACCGACGCCGACGTCGAGTTCTGGGCCGCCGTCGAGAACGGTGACCTGGCTCGCGACCTCGCCGTCGACGAAAGTCTCGCCGACGCCATCCAGCCCGCGCTCCAGGCCTGGCGCACCCGCCACCGCGAGGCGAACACCCTCGAATCGTGGCGCTATCGCGTCACCTGGCGGCCGCACCCCATCGCCGCCGAGCGGCTGTCCGGGACCTGGCTCGTCATCGGCACCGCGCCCGCCGGGATCGCCGAAAGCCTGGCCGAGTACGGCGCCGACGTCCGCTGCCTGCCGCTCGAACGCCTCGGTGAAGTGGCCGACATCGCCGGTGCCCTCGCGTTCCCGGCGAACCTCGGCGAAGCCCTCACCGTGCTCCAAGCTGACCTGCCCGGCCCGCTCTGGTGCGTCACCACCGAAGCCGTGCGGACCGCCCGCTCCGACGCCGCACCCGACCCGACGCTGGCGCAGGTCTGGGGCCTCGGCCGGGTCGCCGCGCTCGAACTCACCGGCCGTGACATCGGCCTCCTCGACCTCCCGGCCACCCTCGACGACCGCGGCCACGCCCGGCTCGTCGGTCTCCTCGCCGCGGGCACGGGCGAGGACCAGGTGGCACTCCGGGCGTCCGGCGCGTTCGTGCCGCGGCTCGTCCGCGCCCCGGCCGGCACCGAGCCCGGCGGCTGGACCCCGCGCGGCACCGTCCTGATCACCGGTGGTACCGGTGCGCTGGGCAGCGCACTCGCCCGCAAGCTCGCCGCGGACGGTGCCCGCCACCTCCTGCTGCTCAGCCGCCGCGGACCGGACGCTCCCGGTGCGGCAGAACTCGCGACGCAGCTGCGTGACCTCGGCGCGGAAGCCGAGATCGTCGCGTGCGACGTCGCCGACCGCGCCGCACTCGCCGGAGTCCTCGATGGACGATCAGTAAAGTCGGTTTTCCACGCGGCGGGTTACGGCCGCTTCACGCCGATCACCGAATCGTCCACTGAGGACTTCGCCGAAGTCGTCAGCGCCAAGGTGGACGGCGCCGTCCACCTCGACGAGCTGCTCGGCGACGACCTCGACGCGTTCGTCCTGTTCTCGTCCATCGCGGGTGTCTGGGGCAGTGGCCACCAGGGTGCCTACGCGGCCGCCAACGCCCACCTCGATGCGCTGGCCGAACGCCGCCGTGCCGCGGGGCTCGCCGGGACGTCGATCGCCTGGGGTCCGTGGGCGGGCGCGGGCATGGGCGCGTCGGAAGAAGGCGACGAACTGCTCCGCCGTCGCGGGCTCCTCCCGCTGGACCCGGACCTGGGCCTGCGCGCGCTCCTGCAGGCCGTCGAACTGAACGAGACCACCGTCGTCGTCGCCGACGTCGACTGGGCCCGCTTCGCGCCCTCGTACGCCGCCGCCCGTACCCGGCCGCTGATGGCCGAGCTACCCGAATTCGCCGTCACCGCAGGCGAAACCGCGGCTCACGGCACGGCAGAGCTGGCCACCCGGCTGGCCGGGCTGCCTGCCCCCGAACGGCGTCGCGTGCTCCTCGAAGTCGTGCGTGCTCGCGCCGCGGCGGTCCTCGGGCACGACGGCGCCGAGGCGATCGAGCCGGTCCGGCCGTTCAAGGACCTGGGCTTCGACTCGCTCACCGCGGTCGAGCTGCGCAACGGCCTGGCCGCCGACACCGGCCTCGCGCTGCCCTCGACGCTGGTGTTCGACCACCCGACCCCGGCCGACCTGACCGACCGCCTGCTCGGCGAGATCTTCGGCGCCGACGCCCCGGAACCGGGGGCGCCCGCGACCGTGGCCGAGGTCGCCGACGACCCGATCGCGATCGTCGCGATGAGCTGCCGCTACCCGGGCGGCGTCCGCTCGCCCGAAGACCTCTGGGGGCTCGTCGGCGAAGGTCGCGACGGCATTTCCGGGTTTCCCGACGACCGCGGCTGGGACCTCGGCGCGCTCTACGACCCGGACCCGGGCAAGAGCGGCCGCAGCTACGCCCGTGACGGCGGATTCCTCGAGGGCGTGGGCCAGTTCGACGCCGCGTTCTTCGGGATCTCGCCGCGCGAGGCGCTCGCCATGGACCCGCAGCAGCGGCTGTTGCTCGAGACGGCCTGGGAGCTGTTCGAGCGCGCGGGCATCGACCCGCATTCGCTGCGCGGCACCAAAACCGGCGTGTTCGCCGGCACCAACGGCCAGGACTACGTGACCATGCTCAGCTCGGCGTCCGGCGTCGAAGGCCACCTGCTGACCGGGAACACCACGAGCGTCATCGCCGGGCGCGTCTCCTACACATTCGGCTTGGAAGGGCCTTCGGTCGCGGTCGACACCGCGTGCTCGTCGTCGCTGGTCGCGTTGCACCTGGCCTGCCAGTCGCTGCGGCAGGGTGAGTCCACAATGGCCGTTGCTGGCGGCGTCACGGTCATGTCGACGCCGGGCGCGTTCGTCGAGTTCAGCCGGCAGCGCGGGCTGGCGCCGGACGGCCGGTGCAAGCCGTTCGCCGAGGCCGCCGATGGCACCGGCTGGGCCGAGGGCGCGGGTTTGCTGCTGCTGGAACGGCTTTCCGACGCCCGCCGCAACGGTCACGAAGTCCTCGCGCTGGTAAGGGGATCGGCGGTCAACTCCGACGGCGCTTCGAACGGCCTGACCGCGCCGAACGGCCCGTCGCAGCAACGCGTGATTCGCGCGGCGCTGGCGAACGCGGGCCTGGCGTCGTCCGATGTGGACGTCGTCGAGGCGCACGGCACCGGCACGACGCTCGGCGACCCGATCGAGGCGCAGGCGGTCCTCGCGACCTACGGCCAGGACCGGGAAACGCCGCTGTGGCTCGGCTCGATCAAGTCGAACATCGGGCACACGCAAGCCGCCGCCGGGGCCGCCGGGGTCATCAAGGTCGTCATGGCGATGCGGCACGGCGTGCTCCCGAAGTCGCTGCACGTCGATGCGCCTTCGTCCCATGTGGACTGGTCGGCCGGTGCGGTCGAGCTGCTCACCGAAGCCCGCGAGTGGCCCGCCGACCGGCCGCGGCGGGCCGGGGTTTCGTCGTTCGGCATCTCGGGGACCAACGCGCACACCATCATCGAGCAGGCCGAACCCGCGCCAGTGACGGAAACACCCGAGGTGACCGATCGGCTGGTGCCGTGGCCGGTCTCCGGCCGGTCGGTGGCCGCACTGCGCGCGCAAGCCGCGAGGCTGTCCGAAGTGGACGGGACGCCCGCCGACATCGGGTTCTCCCTGGCCACCGGACGCGCCGCGCTGGACCACCGGGCCGTCGTGCTCGGCACCACGGCCGCGGACTTCCGCGCCGGGCTCGCCGCGCTCGCCCAGGGCACGCCCGCGCCCGAGGTGATCTCGGGGGAGGCGGCCACCGGACCCCTCGCGGTCCTGTTCACCGGGCAGGGCGCGCAACGCGCCGGGATGGGCCGCGAACTCTACGCCCGGTTCAGCGTCTACGCCGACGCGTTCGACGAAGCCTGCGCGCACCTCGATCCGCACCTGGAGCACTCGATCCGGGACCTCGTCTTCGCCGAGCCGGGCACCGAAAAGGCGGCGCTGCTGGACCGGACCGCCTACACCCAGACCGCGTTGTTCGCGGTGGAGCTGGCGCTGCACCGGTTGGCCGAAAGCTGGGGTGTGCACGCGGACTACCTCGCCGGCCATTCGATCGGCGAGCTGGTCGCCGCGCACGTCGCCGGAGTCCTGTCGCTGGCCGACGCCGCCGAACTGGTCGCCGCCCGCGGCCGCCTGATGGACGCGCTGCCGGACGGCGGGGCGATGGTTTCCCTGCGGGCCGGCGAAGACGCCGTGGCCGCCGAGGTGGCCAAGACCGGCGGCCGGGCGGGCATCGCCGCCGTCAACGGGCCGGGGTCGGTCGTCGTCTCCGGCGACGAGGACGTCGTGCTGGAACTGGCCGCGGGGTTCGCGGCGGCGGGCGTGCGGACCAAGCGGCTCAAGGTGAGCCACGCGTTCCACTCCCCGCGGATGGACGCGATGCTCGACGACTTCGCCGCGGTCGCGAACCGGCTGACCTACCACCCGGCCCAGCGGACCGTGGTGTCCACTGTGACCGGTGAGCTCGCCGGTCCCGAACTGTCCACTCCGGACTACTGGGTGCACCAGGTGCGGGCGTCGGTGCGGTTCGCCGACGCCGTCGCGACCCTGGCCGGCCAGGGCGTCCGGACGTTCCTCGAAGCGGGTCCGGACGCCGTGCTCAGCGCCATGGCCGCGGACTGCCTCGGCGAGGACGTCGTGGCCGTGCCGCTGCTGCGCCGCGACCGGCCGGAGGAGCGCACGTTCGCCACCGCGCTCGCCGGGCTGTGGGTCCGCGGGGTCCCGGCCGACCTCTCGGC
>NZ_JAAGNB010000083.1:0-847 GCF_010550475.1 Amycolatopsis sp. SID8362 | reverse complement strand
GGCGACGACGGTGCCGTGGCGCATCAGCACCACGCGGTCGGCGTAGTCCTCGGCCTCGGCGAGGTAGTGCGTCGCGAACAGGACGGTCCGGCCGGTGGCGGCGAACTCGCGGATGGCCGCCCAGAAGGCCCGCCTGCCGTCGACGTCCATCGCGGCGGTGGGCTCGTCGAGCACGAGCAGCTGCGGGTCGCCGGCCAGCGCGAGCGCGAACCGGACGCGCTGCCGCTCGCCGCCGGAAAGCTTGCCGCACCGGCGTTTGACGAGGTTCGTCAGCCCGGCGCGGGCGATCACCTCGGCCGCGGGCAGCGGCTTCGCGTGCGTCGAGACGACCAGGCCGACGAGCTCGCCGACCGTGGCGTCCGGCAGCAGCGCGCCGTTCTGCATCATCGCGCCGACCAGCCCGCGGTCGACGGCCGCGCGCGGGCTGCCCCCGGCGACGGTCACCTCCCCCGCGTCCGGCTCGGTCAGCCCGAGCAGCATGTCGACGGTGGTCGACTTGCCCGCGCCGTTCGGCCCGAGCAGCGCGACGACCTCGCCGCGCGCGACCTCGACGGACACGCCGCCGACCGCCGTGACCCGGCCGAACCGCTTGGTCAGGCCGTGGAGTGCGAACGCCGGTCCCCCAGTCATGGCGTCCCCCTTTCGTGGACTTTGCGTTTCAAACTCGACTCGCACTTTGTAACACAAAGTCCGCGCACCTTCAAAGTCCCCGGCGTCGGAAAGCACGAAAAACGGGGTGCCGGGCAGTGTGCCCGACACCCCGTTCCCGAGGGGTTTCCGCAGGTCAGCCGGCGAACCGCCCGGCGACCATGCCCTGCGTCGCGGCGACGTCGGCCTTCGCGGCGGT
>NZ_JAAGNB010000029.1:0-5685 GCF_010550475.1 Amycolatopsis sp. SID8362 | reverse complement strand
GCTCGCGCGCGGTCAGCATCTCGTCTTCGCCGGACTCGGGCAGGTCCGACGGCCCGAGCGGCACCGCGGTCCGCCAGGCCCGCTCGAACAGCCCGGCCGTCGCGGTGACCATCCCGGGCAGCCGGAACGAAACCAGGCTGGCGCCCGGCCGCTCGGCGGGCAGCACCACCGACCGGCGGTCGAGCACCAGCGCCTCCATCGGCACCTCGGTGTCGGTCCGCACCCGCGCCCCGGCGAGTGCCAGCGCCCGCGCCGCGCCCGACAGCCGGGCCGAATCGGGGAACAGCGCCCGGCAGGGCACCCCCGCCCGCAGGTTCGCGTGCGCGATCCGGCGGAACTCCCCGACGGCGGCCGCACTAATGTCGGCACTCATGATCAGGACCTCGCCGACCGCCGTGTCCGGTCCGGTCCCCTCGACGAGACTGAGCCCGCTTGCCTGGTCCATCGCCCCATCCCCTCGTTTCGCCGCGGCCGGTTCATGCCAGATCCCGCGGAACCGCTGGTCTTCGCCCGCCGACGCGTTAACGTGCTCGGGCATGTGGCCACTTTCCCCCGGGCACCTGAGGTTTCGATGACAAGCGTGCTGGTCGTCGAGGACGACGAAAACCTGCGGGTCGCGGTGGCCGCGCGGCTCGGCGCGGCGGGCCTCGACATCGAGGTCGCGGGCGATCTCGCGACCGCCGACCAGGCCCTGCGTACGCGACGGCACGACTGCGTCGTGTTCGACCGGATGCTGCCCGACGGCGACGCCATCGGGTACGTCCACGCGCGGCGCCTCGAAGGCTGGCGGACACCGGTGCTGTTCCTGACCGCGCGCGACGCGCTCGCCGACCGGGTCGCCGGCTTCGAGCACGGCGGCGACGACTACCTCGTCAAGCCGTTCGCCGTGGCCGAGCTGACCGAGCGCGTGCTCAACCTCTGCCGCCACGCCGCGTTGGACCGGCCGTCCGTGCTGCGGCACGACGACCTGGTGATGGACTGCGCGCGCCGCGAGGTGCGCCGGGCCGGCGTCCTGCTCACGTTGTCGAACAAGGAGTACGCGGTGCTGGAGTACCTCCTGGTGCACGGCGGCGACCCGGTGCAGCGGGCCGACCTGCTGGAGCACTGCTGGGACAGCACGACCGACCCGATGTCCAACGTGGTCGACGTGACGATCCGCCGGTTGCGCCGCAAGCTGCGGGAGCCGGAGCTGATTCACGCCGTGCGCGGCCTCGGTTATCGGCTGGGTGCCGGGTGAACGGCTCGTCGGCCGAGCGGCTCCGGCGGCTGCGCTGGGCGTTGACGGCGCTGTTCACCGCCGTCAACGCCGTCGGCCTGATCGCGTTCGCCTGGTTCATGATCAGTGAGGACGCCGACCAGGGCACCGAGCGGATCAACGCCGAGCTGCTGCGCGTCACCTCGTCGGTGAGCAGGCTGGTCGGCTACGACGCCGCGATCGACCTCTCGCTGGTCAACACCGACGTGCTGAACGAGCAGTGCCCGCAGTTCGCGATCCTGCCCGGCGGCGCGGCCGGCTTCCAGCCGCACCTGTCGCGGCGGACGTGCGTGCCGGTGGACGCCCAGGTGCTCGACGGGCTGGCCACCGACGCGGTGCGCGGCGGCACGGTGGTGACGGGCTACCAGCGCGGCTCGGGCGGCGAACTGGTGCAGGTCCGGGCGGAGCCGCTGCTCAGCCGGACGGGCAAGCCGTTCGCCGCGGTGATCGCCATCGAGGACACGGCGGCGGTGTCGGCCGAGCACACGCGCTACATGCTGCTGGTGATCGGCAGCTGCGCGCTGCTGGTCACGGCGCTCGGCTTCGCGGCGCACGTGCTGTCCGGCCGCTCGATCCGCCCGGCGGCGTCGGCGTTGCAGCAGCAGGAAGTCCTCCTCGCCGAGACCGCGCACGACCTGCGCACCCCGGTGGCGGCCCTGCGCGCACTGGCCGAGACGGCGATGCTCGACCCCGCGCAGCGCACGGACCTGCTGCCCCGCACGGTCCGCCTGGCGGCGCGGATGGGCGGCATCATCGACGACCTCCTGGTCCGCGCCCGCCTCGCGGCCGGCGTCGAGCAGCTGAGCATCCAGCCGGTGTGGCTCGACCAGCTGGTGGCGGGCGTGGTCGAGGACACCGAACCGGACGGCGCCCAGGTCACGGTGACGACGGCCCCGACGAAGGTGAACGCCGACCCGGCCCTGGTCCAGCGAGCCGTCGGGAACCTCCTGAACAACGCCCTGCGCTACGGCCGCCAGCCGGGCGCCCCGGCGATCGTGCACGTGATGGTCGCGGGCGGCACAGTGACGGTCGCCGACCACGGCCCTGGCATCGACACAACGCTGACCGAGGACGCGTTCGACCGCTTCGCGAGCACGGGCGGATCGTCCGGGCTGGGCCTGTCGATCGTGCGCTGGGTGGCGGAGGCCCATGGGGGGACGCTGTCGGTCTACAACGCCGACGAGGGCGGCGCGATCTTCGAACTGCGGTTCCCGCTGAGCACCTCCTGACCGCGACGGCCGCTCAACGGGGTTCGATGTACTGCGCCCAATCCGGGATCCGGCGGCGGCCGAGTTCGCGCATCACTTCCAGCCGTTCCCGGTAGCGAGCGATGTCCGGCGTGATGGTGCGGAACCAGAAAGAAACGCTGTCCCACTGTTTTGCGGCTTCTTCACCTTCGGTGATGAGCCAGACAGGCGGGTCCGGCAGCTCGATTTCCGCACCGTCGACGACGTGGAAGGTGTACGACTGGTGCTCGACCAGCACGAGCGCGCCTTCGGGATCTGCCAACGGGTCATCGAGGGCCGGCAGGGTGGCCAGCAGGTGGTTCTTCGCGTCACGCCCCACCGCGTGGACCCCGAGCGAACTCCCGGCCAGCCACAGGCCGTGGTCGTTGCCGAGCAGCCGGAAGACTTCGCGAACAGCCTCCGGAACGGTGCGCGAGCCCTGCCCGGTGGCCCAAGCGTCGATTTCGCCGTCGGACGCACCACGCACCGAATCCGCGCGGAGCCCGTCCGACACCGCCGTGGCGAAGATTTCGCGGATCCGTTCCGCGGCACCGGCGTTCGGCACGGTCACCAGATCAGCTCCTCACCCTTGATGTTGACGACTTCGACGCGCACGTTCGGGAAAAGTTTCTCGAACTGCATGATGACATCCTGACACGAATCGCAAATCTGGTAGTCCACCGGGATGTTGTCGCGTTTGGCCGAAGGCAGGTCCACGACCATGCGCAGATCGCCGTCCATGCCCTCGCGCGTGATCGGTTCGTAGGTTTCGCCGCGCTCACTCGCCCGCTCGGCTCCACGTCGGTTGATTTCCTCGAGCGCGCTGTCCATCCGGTCCCGCGCGCGAGCGGTCTCCCCCTTGAGGCCGTTGTCGTAGGCCCGGGACCCGGTCGCTTCTTCCCGCCGCAGCTTCTCGATCTGCTTCCTGACGATCTCGTCGACCTCACCCCGGGGCAGCCCGGACCGCTCGGCGAAGTCACGGCGGACCAGCTCTTCCATGAGCTTGGGTTCGGAGTCGTGCGTCCGGCCGAACTTGACCTCGGGATCCGGTCGGCCGAGCTCCGGCCGATAGGCACCAGCTTCCTTCGTTTCGAACAGGCGCTCGTGCTTCGGGTAGCTCGGGCCTTCGCTCGCCGGCGCCCAGTCGTGGGTCTTCCCGCTGAAGCTGTGGATGCTCTCCGCCTCGCCCTCGAGGCTGCGGTACCTGGAGGTGGTCAGCGCGCGGTCGTGCGGCCGGCGCAGGTCGTCCGTGGTCGGGTTGACGTTCCGGCCGTCGTGGTGCCGGACCGAGTCGAGACCTTCCTCGCGCAGATCCCGGTTCTCCCGACGCAGATCCCGCATGTCCTGATCCCGCTCGGCCGGGTCGTACGGCCGCTGCCCGCGGTGGCGCGCGCTGTCCACGTCGACGTCGTGCGGGTCGCCGTGGTGGGTGTCCGGCGCGAAGCCGTCGTCGCCGGCGCGGTGGGTGGAGCCGTCCGGGTGGTGGGTGTGCCACTCGCCGTCGGGCGGGATCCGGGGGCGCAGGCGGCCGTCCGGGCCGACCTCGAAGCCGGAGGAGAAGACCCGGCCGCGGGAGTCGGTCCAGGCGGCTTTCGTCGGGGCCAGCACTTCGGTGTCGAGTTCGCGGGCCAGGCCGTGGGCGAACGCGTTGGAACTCGCGTCGCAGCCGATCAGGCGGATCGGGCCGCCGTCGTAGTCGGCGTTGCGGCGGAGGAGGTCGGCGAACTCCTTGGGGGTGTAGTGGTGGTCGCCGACTCGGGCGCGGCCGTCGGGGGTGACGTGGACGTCGACGGTGTGGCGGCCGTGCGGGTCGGGCGGGACGCGGTGGGGCAGGTCGCCCAGATCGGGGTCGGCGGCGTGGTAGGAGCTGCCGGAAGGGGTGCTTTCGGCGTGGCGGGCGTTGACGGTGTCGAGGGGTGGGGGGTCGTCGGGGTGGGGGCCGTGCTCGTGCTCGCCGTGGCCGGGGTCCGGGGGCGGGTCGTCGGAGTGAGGACCGCGCTCATGGGCCGGGTCCGGGGGCGGATCGCCGTCGTGACGGCCGCGCGCGTGATTCGGCGGGTCATCGGGGTGACCACCGTGCTCGCGAGCGGCGGCCGGGGACGGCGGGTCGTCAGGGTGCGAGCCGGGCTCGCGAGCAGGCTGATCATCGGGGTACCGACCGTGCCCGTGAGCAGGGTCCAATGGCCGCGGGTCATCAGGGTGACCACCGTGCGCGCGAGCGGCGGCCGGGGACGGTCGGTCGTCAGGGTGCGGGCCGGGCTCGTGAGTGGCGGCCGGGTTGATTGCCTTGTCGATGTCGCCGTTCGGGCGCGGGGGCACGTCGGCCGGAGTCGGGGCCGGGTGGGTTGGCGGGTCGATGCGGTCGACCTTCATCGCTTCGGGGTCGATGTGCGCGACGGCGTTCTCGCCGAATTTCGGCGGCAGACCCGGGTCGCCCGGTTTCAGCGGGTCCGGAGTGGACTCCGGGGCCGGCTCGGCCGCATCCTCGTGCTTCTTCGGCTTGTGGTCCTTGGGCGGGGGCACGTCGGCCGGTCCGCCGGTGGGGGTGAAGCGGTGGCCCGCCGCCATGTCGAGGCCGGTGTGGGTCAGCCCGATACCCTGAAGGAAGGCGAAGGCCACCTTCTGCGGCAACGTTTTCGGCTCGGGTGAACCGGGTGTCGCCCAGCGCTCCTGTTCCAGGAAGTGGTCGCGGTCCACGCCGGTCGTGGCGTGCGTTTCCCGTTCCGGGGCGAGCGCACCCGTCAGGTGGGCCTGGTGCGTGCTCGGGTCCAGCACGGCCTTGCCGTCGCGCCATGGCACGGTGTCGGGCGGCGGGGTTCCGGCGTGCTCGGCGTCCTGATGCCGTGAGTGCTCGCCCGTCCCGGAAGCCGGTGCCTCGCCCCGGCCCGGCTCCACCCCGGTGTGCGGCCGTTCCCCGCCCAGTGCCTCGCCGACGGAACCCGGTCGCGGCGCGGGCTCCGCGGCTCGTTCGGATGGCGCGTGTTCGGCAACCCGCTCCGGCGCTCGCTCCGAAGACACATGCTCGGCAGGCCGCGCCGGCTCGTGCTCCCCCGGCCGCTCCGACGCTCGCTCCGAAGGCACGCGCTCAGTAGGCCGGGTCGGCTCGTGCTCGGCAGGCCGCTCCGGCGCGCGCTCCGAAGGCGCGCGCTCGGTAGGCCGCGACGGCTCGTGCTCCCCCGGCCGCTCGGGCGCTCGTTCCGAAGG
>NZ_JAAGNB010001362.1:0-19537 GCF_010550475.1 Amycolatopsis sp. SID8362 | reverse complement strand
CGCGGGCCCGGTGCAGTTCGGCGAGGCGGCGCACCCACGCGTCCGCCGCGTTCAGCGCCTCGCCCCGCACCCGCCGCACGAGCGACGCCGTGTCCGCCGCCGCCGAGTCGACGGCCTCGGCGGCCTGCGCGGTGAGCGAGGTGACCGTCTCGAACTCGTCCAGCACCTGCTCGGCGGTCACCCGGACGTCGGTCAGCGGCGTGCGCAGGTCACCCAGCTCGGCCTCGCCGAGCCAGTGGTAGTGGTCGAACACGCGGGCGCAGGCGGCGATCAGGGCTTCGAACACCGCCGCCGACGGCGCCATTTCGCCGGCCATCCGCGTGATCGAGAGGCAGTCGGAGATCCCGCGGACGAGGTCGGCGTTGCCGACCCGCTCCAGCGGCCCGGTGCCGGCCGGCTGCGCCGCCGCGTAGGTGTCCGACTGGAACGGCGTCCGCCAGACCTGCATCGGGTGCACGCGGCTCGGTTCGTCGGACAGCGCGCGGAACAGGATCATCGTGCCGTCGTCGAACAGCGAGTAGCCGTGGCACGGGATCGGGGTCGCGACCTCCTTGCGGATCACGTTGTACGGCAGCAGGAGCGAGCGTCCCTCGGCCCGCGCGTGGAAGACGTACAGCACGTCTTCGCCGTTGGGCGAACGGATCACGCGCTCGAACTCGAGTCCGTCCACCGTGGTGTCGAACGTCTTCCCGGCGCCCGTGTCGAGGTAGTAGCCGCCGGGGAAGATGATGCCGTGGTCCTCCGGCAGCCGCTGGCACGCCTGCCCGATGCCGTCGAGCCGCGCGACGTCCCGCGTGCGCGTGTTGAACACCAGGTAGCGGTACTCGGTCTCCTTGTACGGCAGCATGCGCAGCAGGATCAGCGGGCCGATCCGCGCGTACGAGACTTCGGCGTCCGCGAGGCTCTGCAGCGGCTCGTCGACCGGCTCGGCGTAGACGCCCTCCCCGGTCTCGGTGTTGTTCTCGACCTTGATCGTCAGCGTGCCGCCGACGGTCTCGACGAACACCTCGTCCTCGATCGAGATGTGCGGGTGCCGGCCGAGGACGTGGTGCTCGCGGGTGGTCTCGACCCACTCGAAATCGTGCGAAGGCGGGAAGACGTGGTCGCGCTCGCCGCGGTTGTCCAGGTAGGACACCGCGCCGTCGGCCGCGACCGCCCACCGCAGCACCCGGATGTCCTCGGTGCGCGGGCCGATCTGGAACACCGCGAGCAGCTTGCCCTCGAGCCGCCGCAGCTGCAGCAGCCGCGCCTGCCGGTAGTACCGGTACAGCTCGCCGAAGTCCCGCCCGAACTGCTCGTCGCGCAGCAGTTCGGGCAGCTCGCCGGCGCTGACGTCGTCGAACCGGAACGCTTCTTCGTCGTGGCTGAAGCGCTGCAGCGAGAAGACGTCGTCGACCGCGGTCTCGGGCTTGAGCCCGATGAAGACGTTGTAGCCGAACAACATCCGCCCGCCGACCGCGACGATGTCCCGCGGCACGCAGTTGTTCGCGGTGCGGATGCGTTCGGTGCCGACCAGCGCGAGCTGCGTGCCGCCGAAGACTTCCAGCCGCCGCGCGTTGAGCTCGTCCGCGCGCTTCGCCAGCTCCGCCGCCTGTGCGGCCAGCCGGGCGCGGAGCACCTCGTAGGTGCCCGCGTCCAGCTCCGGTCCGGCCGCGGTCACTGCTTCGCGGGCACGAGGGTGGCCACCGACGTCTCGGCGAGGCCGAGCCGCTGTGCTGTCACCATCAGCTCACGCAGCTTGTCGCTGTCCGGGCCGCCCGTCTTCAGCTGCTGGGCCAGGAAAGCCGACAGCGTCAGGTTCTTCACGTCCTCGGTGCTCACCGCGCCGATCAGCTTGGCGAGGTCGTCGGTGAAGCTGGCCGACCCGTCGAGGTAGGGCCGCGCGAGCGACTGGACGACGGCGGAGTGCTCCACGAAGCCGTCGACGCTCTTGCCGAGGCCGATCGAGCCGACGATCCGGTCGAAGAACGCGGTTTCCCCGCCGACGATGTCGATGTCGGCCTTCTCCAGGCCGGCGCTGAGCACGACGGCCTGCGCTTCGGCGACGTCCCGCTGCACGTCGAGCGCGGCCAGCCGGATCTCCTTCTCGGCGTCCAGCCGGAGCCGGTACTCCTCGTGCTCCCGGCTCGCGCTGTCGAGCGCGGCCATCGCGGCGGCCTTCTCGGTGAGGCCCTCGGCCTCGCCCTTCAGCTTGTCGCGCAGCGCCTCGGCGACCACAGTCGCCTTTTCGCGCTCGACGATCGCCTCGGCGCGGCCGACCTTCTCCAGCGCGACGGCGTCGCGCTCCCGGACCTGCGCGGCGGCGAGACCGGCGGCGGCCTCCTCGGCCTGGATGCCTTCGGCGAGCCGGATCTTGGCCCGCGTCTCCAGCTCGGCGGCCTGCTGGCGCGCCTCGGCGAGGATCAGCTCTTCCCGCGCCTTGTGCTTCGCGGCCTGCTCGGCGGCCTCGGCGGCCTTGATGTCCTTGACCAGGTTCTCCTGCGCCTCGGCTTCGGCGCGGATGACGAGCGCCTCGCGCGAGCGCTGCGCCTCTTCGAGCACGCGCAGCTTCTTGATGTTCTCTTCCTGCTCGGCCACGGTCTTCTCGACGGCGATCCGCTCGCGGATCACCTCGGCGATCGACCGCTTCTCGCCTTCGAGCTCCTTGTCCTTCGCGATCCGGGACAGCTCGGTCTCGCGCTCGCGGCCGATCACCTCGAGCAGGCGGTCCTTCTCGATCCGCTCGGACTCGATGGCGATGACGCGCTCGCGGTTCTTGCCCGCGACCTCGATCTCGCGCTGCTGGTTCTGCTGCTGGATGCCGAGCTGCTCGTCCGTGCGCAGCTGCGCGGCCTGCGCCTTGAGCCGCTCCTCGGCCTGCACCTTGGCGATCTCGGCTTCTTCGCGCGCCCGCGTGGTCTCGACCTCGCGGCGCTGCTTGATCTCCGCGTCGGACTGGCGCCGCTCCAGTTCGAGGATCGCCTCGCGCGCGTCCACGTCCTGGCGGGTGATCTCCTTCTCCTCGTTGCGGCGGAACTCGTTGGTGCGCACGTGCTCGATCGCCGTCAGCTCGGTGATCTTGCGGATGCCCTGCGCGTCGAGGATGTTCGCCGCGTCGAGCGACGCCATCGGGGTCTGCTCGAGGTAGTCGATCGCGGCGTCTTCGAGGCTGTAGCCGTTCAGGTCGGTGCCGATGACGCGGATGATCTGGTCGCGGAACTCGTTGCGCTGGGTGTAGAGGTCGACGAAGTCGAGCTGCTTGCCGACGGTCTTCAGCGCCTCGGAGAACTTGGCGTTGAACAGTTCCTGCAGCGTCGACTGGTCGCTCGCGCGCTCGGTGCCGATCGCCTGCGCGACCTTCACCACGTCCTCGACGGTCTTGTTGACGCGCACGAAGAACGAAATCCGGATGTCGGCGCGGATGTTGTCGCGGCAGATCAGGCCTTCCTGGCCGGTGCGGGCGATGTCGATCGTCTTCACCGAGATGTCCATGACCTCGGACTTGTGCAGCACGGGCAGCACGATGGCGCCGGTGAAGGTGACGTCGACCTTGCGCACCTTGGAGATGATCAGCGCCTTGCCCTGCGGCACCTTGCGGAACAGCCGGCTCACGACGAACAACAGCACCAGAACGATCAGAACGACGACGGCGATCACCACGCCGGCCCCCAAGCCGATGGCATCCATTCCAGCTCAGTCCTTTTCTGCTTCGAGTTCCAGCGGGCTGACCCAGAAGAACTCGCCCTCGGAGTCGTATTCGTAGATGACCACGCGGCTGCCCGCGTGGAGGTTGCCCGCTCCGGCCAACCGGACCTGGACGATCGCCGACGAGCCGTCGGCGGCGGTGACTTCGGCCTGGCCGAAGTCGTGCGTCACGGTCGACGTGCGGACGACGCAGGGCCGTCCGACGAAGTCCGCCCGCGTCGGCTCGGCCGCGCCGGAGAAGAGCCGGCGCAACGGCACCACGAGCACCCGGGTGGCGAGCGCGCCGAGGACCAGGGCGACCAGCAGGACGGCGACCCCGAGGAGCACCCGCACCGGCGTGGCCGGGTGGACGGCCTCGAGCACCACCGTGCCGGCGAGGCTGAGGAACCAGCTGAACGTGGTGAGCAGCGAGAGGGAGATGGCGAGCGGAACGCCGCCGAACCCGGCGAACAACCCGTCGTCGAAGAGGTGGCCGTGGTCGAGGTCGATGGCGCCGAGCAGGGCCAGCAGCCAGTAGCCGACCACCACGACCAGCAGGAAGCTGAAGAGCACGGCCGGAAAACCCGTTGCCGCGGCGACGAACCCGCTCATCGACGTCGGTTCCTTCCCCCTGGGAGGCTTCGGCGCCGCAAGCCTCGGAGCAGGACTGTAACCCGGCCTGAACAGGGCTTTCGACTACGAATCGGTCACGGCGGACGGTTGTCGCGTTGGGTGGTGCCATGACCGCAGTGTGTCATCGGCCACCGACAAAAAACGGCCCGGCGCCGGTCAGGCCGGTGCCGGGCCGCGGAAACGCTCAGCCCTTGTTCTCGTACACCGGCGTGAGGACGGCGCGCGCCAGAGTGTGCCCGAACATGTTGAAGCCGAGGAACGCCGGCGTCGCGTCCTCCGGCACCTCGAGCTTGTCGACGTCCAGCGCGTGCACCGCGAAGAAGTACCGGTGCGGGCCGTGCCCGGGCGGCGGCGCGGCGCCGAGGAACTGCTTGACCCCGCCGTCGCCCTTCAGCGTCACCGCGCCTTCGGGGAGGCCCGAGCCGTCGCCGGCGCCGGACGCCAGCTCCGTCACCGACGCCGGGACGTTGAACACGGCCCAGTGCCAGAAGCCGCTGCCGGTCGGGGCGTCCGGGTCGTAGCAGGTGATCGCGAAGCTCTTCGTCTCCGCCGGGAAGCCCTCCCACGACAGCTGCGGCGACCGGTCCTCGCCGCCGGCGCCGAAGATGCCGGACAAGTGGGGCGTGGCCAGGGTTTCGCCGTCGGCGACGTCGGTGCTGCGGAGGGTGAACGACGGCACGTCGGGCAGGGATTCGTACGGGCCGGGTGCTTGCGGCATGGATCCTCCTGATCACGGAACTGGAGACTTGCGCCAGGTTAGGCCCCCGGCACCGCCCCCGCGTGTCAGGGACGGATCTCAGGGTTCTTCGGGGGGTTACCCCCATGTACTCGGTCCCACCCCGGCCATAACGTTCTCGATGCAGAGGAAACAACACTGAGGGGACCACGACCATGGCGCGCCCGCTATTGGCTCTGGGTGGCATCGTCCTGATCGGCGTAGGGCTGGCGACCGCGTTCGGCTGGGGCTGGGGATCGGACTTCGAGAACAGCAAGACGCTGTCGGAGACGATTCGCAGCGTGAAGCTGGAAGGCGACTCGGGTTCGGTGAAGATCCGCACCGGCTCGGGGCCGTCGACCGTGCACCAGTCCGTGAACTACCACTGGCGGGGCAAGCCGGGCGACACGTTCTACCGCGTCGACGGCGACCAGCTCGTGCTCACCGACTGCGGGAACAACTGCTCGGTCGACTTCGAGGTCGTCGTGCCGGAAGGGGTGCCGGTCAGCGGCAGGCTGGACTCCGGCGGGCTGGACGTCCGCGGGGTGGCCAGTGTGGACGTTCAGGCCGACTCCGGGCACGCCAAGGTCGAAGACGTGCCGGGCCTGGTGAAGCTGCGGCTGGAAAGCGGCGGCATCGACCTGGAGAACGTCGGCGAGGTCCAGGTGCACGCCAGTTCCGGCAGCATCGAGGGCAAGGGCGTGCGCGGCCCGGTCGACGTGACGTCCGAGAGCGGCAGCGTCGAGTTTTCGCTGGAGCAGGCCAACAACGTGAAGGTGAAGGCCGACAGCGGGAGCGTCGACGTGACCGTGCCGGGCGGGCCCTACCGCGTTGTCGGTGGCAGCGACAGCGGGCACCGCGACATCGGCGTCCCGGCCGACGGGTCCGCGGCGCACACGCTCGACCTCACGACCGACAGCGGCAGCGTCACGGTCCGCGCGGCCTGACTTTTTCCTTACTACGGGGGATTTTCCGATGGGCAAGATCGAACGGCGCGTGCTGGCTGCCGCGCTGCTGGGCGCGGTCGCGATGTTCGGCGTCGTCGGCTTCGCGCGGGGTGAGTCCGCGGCGACGCCGGCGCAGGGGGTGCCGGTCGCCGTGGATTCCCACTATCGAGTGACTTCCTGGGTGGGTACGCCCGCGGAAGTCGTTGTGCGGCAAGGGAACTCCGATTTCTACTTCTCCTCCTGGACCACCCGGCGCTCCTGATCCTGTCGGGGGTCGCTGTTAGGAATGGGGTGCGCCGAAGGACGGCGTGCAGGGGGAGGAAACGCATCATGGATCTGCGCCGGATTTCGGCGGCCGTCGCGGTGGTCGTGCTCATGGCGGTGGTGCCGGCCGTCGCCGAAGCTTCTTCGCTGTCGTGGAGACCTTGTGCCACGCAGCAGGAGCCGACGGCGGAATGCGCGTCGGTCGACGTGCCGATCGACCGCGCACAACCGGAACTGGGGTCGGCGCGGCTGGCGCTGACCCGGTTGCCCGCGCTCGACCGGGCGCACCGCATTGGCTCGCTGCTGGTGAACCCGGGCGGGCCGGGTGGCTCGGGGGTCGGGTTCGTGCAGTTCGGCGGGCTGGCCTCGCCGGATCTCGCCCGGCTGCGGCAGCGGTTCGACGTCGTGGGCTTCGACCCGCGCGGGGACTGGTTCAGCACGCCGCGCATCGCGTGCGGTCCGTCGTTGTGGGATCCGGCGCTGAACCGGTTCCCCGCGTCCCGGCCGGAGTTCGAGGCGCTGGTGGCGCACAACCGCGAGGCGGGCGAGGATTGCCTGGCCCGCACCGGTCCGCTGCTGGCGAACGCGGACACGCGGAGCGCGGCCGAAGACATCGAGGCGATCCGCGTCGCGCTGGGCGAGCCGAAGATCTCGTGGCTGGGCCTGTCGTACGGCACGGAGCTGGGCGCGGTCTACGCGTCGGCGCACCCCGGCCGGGTGCGCACGATGGTTTTGGACGGCGCGGTCGACCACGGCCGGCCGCTGCGGCAGGCGATCCTCGAGGAGGCCGCGGGGACCGAGGACGCGCTGGTCCGGTTCGCGGACTGGTGCCGCGGCTCGGCCGGGTGCGCGTTGCACGGCCGGGACGTCCTCCGGTTCTACGACGACGTCGTTGGCCGGGCGGCGCGTGGCGCGATCTGGTCGAGCGACCTGGGGCGCCACGCGACGGCCGACGAGGTCTCGGCGGGGGTCTACAACCACCTCTACCTCCGGGACGAGTGGCCCGCGCTGGGCAAGGCGCTGGCCGCGGCGGGCGGGGAGTTCCCGGACGCTCGCGGGCTGACCGAGCGCAACCAGTTCCAGTCCCCGATCTACGCGGCCTACCGGGCGATCGGCTGCCACGACTTCCCGTCGCCGTTCACCGGGCCGGTGGACATGGGCGCGACGGCCGGGGTGCTTCGCGCGGTGGCGCCGCACAGCTGGCGGTACTCCGAGTACTGGGACTTCACGAGCGGCTGCACCGGCTGGCCGATCCCGGCGAAGAACCCACCGTGGCCGCACCCAGTCCACGGCGCCCCGCCGATCCTGGTGGTCGGCGGCGCCCACGACCCGGCGACCCCGCTGTCCTGGGCCCGCGGCCTGGCGGCGAGCATCGACGGTTCGGCGCTGCTCACCCGCCTCGACGACGGCCACACGGGCCTGTTCAACTCGGCCTGCGCCCGGGCGGCCGAGGTGGACTACCTGGTGAGCGGGCTCACACCGGGTTCTCGCCGACTCTGCCGCTGAACCCGGGAACAAGAACCGGGGCGGCCTCGTTAGGCTGAGTACGAAGGTTGAGCGCAGTCGACTCAAGTCCGGCTTGACGAGGCACGCGAAGACCAGACTAAACTTGCCAGGGACCCGCTCAAGGCGGGGACGAACGTGCAGGTCACGAACATAGCAGGCTTACACAGGAGGAAAGCACCATGGCGCGAGCGGTCGGCATCGACCTCGGCACGACCAACTCGGTCGTCGCCGTCCTTGAGGGCGGCGAGCCGACGGTCATCGCCAACTCGGAAGGCTCCCGGACCACCCCCTCGATCGTCGCCTTCGCCAAGAACGGCGAAGTGCTGACCGGTCAGCCGGCGAAGAACCAGGCCGTGACGAACGTCGACCGGACGATCCGGTCCGTGAAGCGGCACATCGGCACCGACTGGAAGACCGAGATCGACGGGAAGAACTACACGTCGCAGGAGATCAGCGCCCGGGTGCTGATGAAGCTCAAGCGCGACGCCGAGGCGTACCTTGGCGAGACCATCACCGACGCGGTGATCACCGTCCCGGCGTACTTCGAGGACGCGCAGCGGCAGGCCACCAAGGAGGCCGGGCAGATCGCCGGCCTGAACGTGCTCCGCATCGTCAACGAGCCGACCGCCGCCGCGCTGGCGTACGGCCTGGACAAGGGCGAGAAGGAACAGACCATCCTGGTCTTCGACCTCGGTGGCGGCACGTTCGACGTCTCGCTGCTGGAGATCGGCGAGGGCGTCGTCGAGGTCCGCGCGACCTCCGGTGACAACCACCTCGGTGGTGACGACTGGGACGAGCGCATCGTCAAGTGGCTGGTCGACAAGTTCAAGGCCACGAACGGCATCGACCTGACCAAGGACAAGATGGCGCTGCAGCGCATCCGCGAGGCGGCGGAGAAGGCGAAGATCGAGCTGTCCAGCTCGAACTCGGCCAGCATCAACCTGCCGTACATCACCGTGGACGCGGACAAGAACCCGCTGTTCCTCGACGAGACGCTGTCCCGCGCCGAGTTCCAGAAGATCACCTCGGACCTGCTCGAGCGCACCCGCAACCCGTTCAACAACGTCATCCGGGACGCGGGCATCGCCGTCGGCGACATCGACCACGTCGTGCTCGTCGGTGGTTCCACCCGCATGCCGGCGGTGTCCGAGCTGGTCAAGGAGCTGACCGGCGGCCGCGAGCCGAACAAGGGCGTGAACCCGGACGAGGTCGTCGCGGTCGGCGCGGCGCTGCAGGCCGGTGTGCTCAAGGGTGAGGTCAAGGACGTCCTGCTGCTGGACGTGACCCCGCTGTCGCTGGGCATCGAGACCAAGGGTGGCGTGTTCACCAAGCTCATCGAGCGCAACACCACGATCCCGACCAAGCGCTCGGAGATCTTCTCCACCGCGGACGACAACCAGCCGTCGGTGCAGATCCAGGTGTTCCAGGGTGAGCGCGAGATCGCCGCGCACAACAAGAAGCTCGGCATGTTCGAGCTGACCGGTCTCCCGCCCGCCCCGCGTGGCGTGCCGCAGATCGAGGTCACCTTCGACATCGACGCGAACGGCATCGTGCACGTCCTCGCCAAGGACCTCGGCACGAACAAGGAGCAGTCGATGACGATCACCGGTGGCTCCGCGCTGCCGAAGGACGACATCGAGCGCATGGTCAAGGACGCCGAGGCGCACGCCGAGGAGGACAAGACCCGTCGCGAAGAGGCCGAGACCCGCAACCAGGCCGAGACGCTGGTCTACCAGACCGAGAAGTTCCTCAAGGACAACGACGACAAGCTGCCCGAGGAGCTCAAGGGCAAGGTCAAGTCCGCGATCGACGAGGCCAACGAAGCCCTGAAGGGCACGGACTCGACCAAGATCCGCGAGGCGATCGAGAAGCTGAACACCGCTTCGCAGGAGCTGGGCACCGCGCTGTACGCCAACGCGAACGCCGGTGCGCCGGGCGCCGAAGGTGCCGCGGGGGCGGCCGGGGACGCCGGTGCAGCCGGCGGCCAGGCCAAGGCCGATGACGTGGTGGACGCCGAGATCGTCGAAGAGGACGAGAAGAAGTGACCCATAGCTACGACGAATCCGAGAACCAGGGCCGAGGCCCCGAGGAGCCGGTGGTCGTGCGGGATCGGCGTCGGGTGGACCCCCAGACCGGGCAGGTCCGCCCGCCCGGTCCGGCCCACGCCGCGCCGGAGCCGGAAGAGGAGCCCGTGGAGCACGCGGGCCCCTCGCTCGGCGAGTCCATTGTGGACGAATCGGTGTCCGTGGTCTCCGACGTGGAGAAGGAGCTGGCCGAGCGCACCGCCGACCTCCAGCGCCTGCAGGCGGAGTACGCCAACTACCGCAAGCGGGTCGAGCGCGACCGCGAGGCGGTCGTCCTCGGCGCGAAGGCGTCCGTGGTGAACGACCTGCTGCCGCTGCTCGACGACCTCGAGCGGGCCGAGCAGCACGGTGACCTCACCGGGGCGTTCAAGTCGGTCGGCGACAAGCTGATCGGCGGGCTGCAGCGCGCGGGCCTGGAGTCGTTCGGCGCCGAGGGCGAAGCCTTCGACCCGAGCGTGCACGAGGCCGTGCAGCACAACACCTCGCCGGACGTGGCGGGCCCGACGGTCACCGTGGTCATGCGCCGCGGTTACCGCTTCGGGGACCGCGTACTGCGGGCGGCGCTGGTCGGCGTGACCGACCACGAGCCCGGCGCGGCCCCGGTGGACCCGCCCGTCGGTGGCGAGCTGCCACTCGGCGGCGGAGTCGATGAACAGCAGCAGTAGCGGTATCCGGTTCAAGTGGGAGGAGGAGACGCCCGATGAGCGCACGGGAATGGATCGGTAAGGACTTCTACCGTGAGCTGGGCGTCTCTTCCGACGCCACCTCGGACGAGATCAAGAAGGCCTACCGGAAGCTGGCCAAGGAGAACCACCCCGACGCGAACGCCGGCAACGCGGACGCGGAGCAGAAGTTCAAGGCGGTCTCCGAGGCCTACGGCGTGCTCTCCGACGCGAGCAAGCGCAAGGAGTACGACGAAGCGCGGCGGCTCTTCGGCGGCGGGGGCGGGTTCAACTTCCCCGGCGGCGGTGGCACCGGCAGCTTCGACGTCGGCGACATCTTCGGCCAGGCCGGCGCCAGCCAGCAGGGCGGCTTCGGCGGGCTCGGGGACATCCTCGGCGGGCTGTTCGGCCGTGGCCGCGCTTCGGCGGGTGCGACGGCGAACCGGCCGCAGCGCGGTGCCGACGTCGAGACGGACGTCCGGATCGACTTCACCGAGGCGGTCAAGGGCGCGACCCTGCCGCTGCGGCTGTCGAGCCCGGCGACCTGCTCGACGTGCGGTGGCAACGGCGCGAAGCCGGGCACGTCGCCGCGGACCTGCCCGACCTGTTCAGGGTCGGGGCTGGTCAGCCGCAGCCAGGGTGCCTTCGCGTTCTCGGAGCCGTGCCGCGACTGCCGCGGCCGCGGGACGATCATCGACGACCCGTGCCCCGAGTGCGGCGGCGAAGGCGTCAGCACGCGGACTCGCACGCTGACCGTCCGGATCCCGCCGGGCGTCGACGACGACCAGCGGATCCGGCTGGCCGGTCAGGGCGAGCCGGGCCGGGGTGGCGCGCAGGCGGGCGACCTGTACGTCCGGGTGCACGTGGCCCCGCACGCGCTGTTCGGGCGCAAGGCGCTCGACCTGACGATCACCGTGCCGGTGGACTTCACGGAACTGGCGCTGGGCACCACGATCACGGTGCCGACGCTCGAAGGCAAAGTCTCGCTCAAGGTGCCGCCGGGCACGGCGAGCGGACGGGTGCTGCGCGTGCGCGGCAAGGGCATCGCCAAGCGGGACGGTTCGCAAGGTGATCTGCTCGTCACCCTCCAGGCGGCGATTCCCGCCAAACTGGACGACAAGGCGCGCGAAGCTCTGCAGGCGTACGCCGAAGCGATGGCCGGGCACGACCCCCGGCCCGAGATCACTGAGCTGCTCGAAGGCAGGTGAGTGGGATGTTCGGCGGGATCCCCCAGGAAGGCGACGAAGAGACCCCGGTGTTCGTCATCTCGGTGGCGGCACAGCTCGCCGGGATGCACGCGCAGACGTTGCGCACCTACGACCGGCAGGGCCTGGTCTCGCCGGGCCGCACCTCCGGCGGCGGGCGGCGCTACTCGATGCGGGACATCGCGCTGCTGCGCGAAGTCCAGCGCCTGTCGCAGGAGGACGGCGTCAACCTGGCCGGCATCAAGCGCATCATCGAGCTGGAGAACCAGGTCGACGCGCTGCGGGCCCGGATCACCGAGCTGACCGAAGAACTGGCCGCGGCGTACGTCGCGGGCGAACAGGCCGCGGCGGCGGCGCACGCGTCCTACCGCCGGGACCTGGTACCGCTCAACCAGCAGACGGCGATGGTGGTCTGGCGGCCCAAGCGCCGTTGAACACATGACGCGAGAAGGCCTCCCCGGGCGACCGGGGAGGCCTTCTCGCGTCAGAGCTCCAGCCGTGGCCAGGCCGCCAGGTCCGCCAGCATGCGGCGGTCGTGCGTCGCGACGACCACCGCGGCCGGGGTCGTCAGCAAGGCCTCGGTCAGCTCCTCGACGAGCGTCGCCGACAGGTGGTTGGTCGGCTCGTCGAAGACGAGCACGTCCGGCCGTCCGGCCACCCGCAGTGCGAGGTCCAGCCGGCGTCGCTGCCCCTGCGACATCCGCCCGACCGGGGTGCGCAGTGCTTCGGCGTCCAGGAGACCCATCGCCGAAAACGGGACGCCGGCCCGTTCGTAGAGCCGGCGAGCCGTCAGATCCTCCGGCCAGGCCGGGACTTCCTGGCCGATCAACGCCACGCGCGCGCCGGCCAGGTGCCGCACCGAGCCGGTCGTCGGCGGGAGCGAACCCGCGATGGCCGACAGCAGCGTCGACTTGCCGGCGCCGTTGCCTCCGGTGACGAGCAGCCGGGCGCCGTGGTCGAGGGTCAGCGTAACCGGGCCGTCGAGGCGGCCGTCGACGCTGACGTCCGCCACCCGGACCAAGGCCGCCCCGTTGGGAGCGCCGAGATCGGGCCACCGCAACGACAACGGCGGTTCGGGCACGGTGACGCGGTGGGCTTCCAGCGCGGCCCGTTCCCGGTTCAGCGCCTGGACGACGCCGGGCGCGCGGGTCTGGCGCTGGTGCCGTCCGGTGCCCTTGTCCGGGCGCCAGCCGGTGCTGAGCCGGTCGCGGGCCTGCGCCACCGCGGCGGTCAGCTGCCGGCGTGTGTCCTGCTGTTCCTCGTGCTCCTGCACCCACCGCTCGCGATCGCGGCGGCGCCCGTCCTGCCAGGCGTCGTAGCCGCCGGCGTACCGGCGCGGGCGGCCGTCCTGGCTGGGGTCGAGGTCCAGGAACTCGGTCGCGACGTCCGCCAGCAGCGCCCGGTCGTGGCTGACCAGCGCGACCCCGCCGTCGTGCCCGCGCAGGCGGGCGGTGAGGAACGCCAGTCCGGCGGCGTCGAGGTGGTTGCCGGGCTCGTCGTAGCGCTCTTCGGCGCCTTCGGCCGACCGCGCGAGGTCTTCGGTGGCGACGTCGAGCGCGCGCAGGGCGGCGTGGACGTCCCGCAACGCCTCGGTGGTCAGCGTCCCGACGGTCTCACCGGACCGGAACGGCAGCGCCTGCCGCGCGAGCCCGACGGTGCCGGTCCGGTGGACGGCACCGTGGTCAGGCGCGCGAAGGCCGGCGAGGACGTGCAGCAGCGTGGTCTTGCCACGCCCGTTCTCGCCGACGATCGCCAGCCGCGACCGGGCGGAAACGGTGACGCTGACGTCGTGCAGCACCCGGCGTGAACCCAGGGTGACGCCGACGTTTTCCGCGCGCAGGTGGGCAGGCGAAGGAAAACAGGGGAAGACAAAGGTGGCTCCGCGGCTCAGGAGGGAGCCGGGCAGCACGGAAGCGGCCGCCCGGCGAGGACCGGAACGGCGGGCAGAAAAAAGGGGGTGCGCCGCCGTCAGCGGCGGGTCCGCAATGGGGGCCGGACGCGGCCAAGTGAATAACCGGCGCAACCGCGAGCAGCCCCTCCCGGCTGCCCGCGGTTCCGCGCCGCGGGTCAGGTCTTGAAGTTCAGCAGTTGCTTCACCTCGGCCGTCCGCGACTCGATCACCCGGCGGGCGAGGTCGCGGACCTCGGGGTGCACGCCGCCGGAAGTTCCGTTCTCCGTCTGGGCCAGCTCCACCGCGCCTTGCTGCTGGCCCGTCAGCACGTCGAGGAACTTGCGGGTGAACTCGGGGTCCGGGGCCGACTTCAGGGCGCCCACCAGGTCCGGGGACGTCATCTTCATGCCGCCGTGGCCGGCGTGGGCCCCGGCGGCCATCGACTCCGGCTCGTTCCACGCCCGGAGCCAGCCCTTCATCTGGTCGACCTCGGTCCGCTGCGTCACCTCGATCGCCGCCGAGAGCTCCTTCAGCGACGCCGGAACCGGCCGGTTCGCGGCCAGGCGGACGATCTCGATGCCCTGCTCGTTCTGGGGGATCAGCATCTGCAGGAACATCACGTCGGCCGCGTTGTGCGATGGGGTGGCCGGCGTCGCGCCGCTGCCGCATCCGGTCAGCAGCAGCGCGACGACGGCCAAGACCAGTCTCACTGGCGTTGCCAGAGGGCCGGGGTGTTCGGCGGTTCCCAGCCCGCGATCGCCGTGTGCGACTGGAGGCAGCGGTAGCTCACGCCGTTGTAGGTCACGACGTCGCCCGCCTGGTACGCCGTGCCCGCCGACCAGGTGCCGGTCGACGGCGGGGTCGTCGTCGGGGGCGGGGTCGTGGTGGGCGGCGGAGTCGTGGTCGGGGGCGGCGTGGTGGTGGGCGGCGGCGTGGTGCCCCCGCCGCCGACCTGCAGGTCGACGCAGCTGTAGAACGCGTTGGCCGTGTCCGCGATGTTCCAGATGGCCAGCACCTTGATCCGGCCCGAGTACCCGGCCAGGTTCACCGTGTGCGACAGCGTCGGCGGCGGCTGCTGGTTGTTGCCGCTGAAGACCGCGACGCGCGTGTTGCCGACGTAGTACTCGTAGTTCGTCGTCGAGTGGCGGGCGGTGAACACCCAGTTGAACGTCACCGTGCTGCCGACGGACTTCGCGGGCCACGCCTTCGATTCGTCGTTGAGCTGCGCGAACTGGGACAGCCCGCCGTTGCAGCTGCGCAGCCCCTTCGGGCCTTCGACGCTCTGCGGCTCGTAGATGATCTCGCCGCAGTTCGGGACCTTCCCGGCCGCGCAGTTGGCCTGGCGGCTGGGCGGGTCGGACACGTAACCGTGCGCGCTCGCGGTGGCGGCGGGGAGGACCACGACCAGCACCGGTGCGAGCAGTGCACCGGCCGCGGCCGCGAAGAGCTTTCGTTTCCAGGTCATTTCGGCTCCTCGAGGGGGAACAGCTCTGTTCCGGAGGGAGGACGAACGAGCACATCCGGGGAAGATGTGGTCTAGACCATAAGTCGATTCGGGCACAACGGTCAACGAACTACCGCCGTTCGACGATTTCGCTCCTCCGCTCGGCTCAGTGCGAAGGTCGGGACGGCTGCTGCAGGTGTTCGCCGAAGAAAGACGTCACTCGGCGCCACGCGTCTTCCGACGCTTCGTGGTGGTAGGTGAACCCGACGACCTTGAGCAGCAGGTTCAGCGGCAGCGCGACGTCGACCTTGTTCGCGAACCCGTGGCTCGCGTCCGGGTACTCCTTGACGTCGTGCGGGATCTCGCGCTCGGTCAGTGCCGTCTCGAGCTTCGCCGCCGCGCCGCGCAGCCCGAAGTCCTTCTTGCCGAAGCTGGCGACGACCGGGCAGGCGTCGTCGAGCACCGACAGGTTCTTCGGGAGCTGGCCGTAGTAGGGCGCCGACGCCTCGAACCCGCGCGACGCCGCGACGAGGGCGAAGCCGCCGCCCATGCAGAAGCCGGCGATGCCGATCCGGCCCGTGCAGTCCGGGCGGGCGGCGAGCAGTGCGCGGGACGCCTCGATGTCGTCGAAGCTGCGCCCCTGGTTGGCGAACATGTCCGAGAACACCCGGCGCACGCAGCGGCGCATGCCCCCGCGCGAGTACATGTCCGGGCTGAGCGCCAAGTATCCCTCGGCGGCGAAGCGGTCGGTGATGTTCTTCGTGTCCTGGCTCAGCCCGAACGCGTCGTGGATGAGCACCACGCCGGGGTGCGGCCCGTCGCCGGCGGGCTCCGCCAGGTAGCCGCCGATGGTGCCGTCCGAAACCGGAATCGTCGTCTCCATATAGGCGACGATAGCGCGTTCAATCGAGGGTGAACGGATCGTACGAAATCCGCTCCAGGTCGATGCCCTTGGCGAGCAGCTGGGCGATGGTGGACTGGATCATCGGCGGCGACCCGGAAACGAGGACGTCGTGGTTCTTCCACGAGCCCCGCTGGGTCACCGCGTGCGCGAGCGTGCCGCGGTCGCCGCCGGCCAGCGCGCCTTCTTCGGTGACCGGGGTGACCGTCAGCCATTCGGACGTCGCGGCCAGCCGGCGCAGATCGTTCAAAGCGTACAAATCCTCCGGTCTTCGGCCGCCGAAGAACAGGTGCACCGGTGGGTTCCGCTTCCACCGGGAAAGGTCGTCGAGGATCGCGAGCAACGGCGTGATCCCGGTGCCGCCGCCGATCAGCAGCAGCCCTCGCTTGGTGGTGGTCGGCCGCACGTCGAGCGCGCCCATCGACGGGCCGAGGCGCCAGACGTCGCCCGGTCTCGTGTGGCTGACGATGCTGCCGCTGACCCAGCCGCCGGGCACCGCGCGCACGTGGAACGTCAGCCTGCCGTCGCCGCGCGGCGCGTTCGCCGGCGACAGGTACCGCCAGAACCGCGGCCGCTGCGGCACTTCCACGCTGACGTACCCGCCGGCGCGGTACGGCAGGAGCCCCTCGGTGCGCACCTTCACCAGCGCGACGTCGCGGGCGAGTTTCCGGTGCTCCAGCACGGTCGCCGACCACGCCGCCGGCCCGGTCTCCGCCTGGGCCGCCTCGCGCATGGTCTTGGCGATGAGCCCGTACGCCGCGGTCCACGCCGCTTCGACGTCGGGCGTCCACTTCTCCTTGAGGAACCGCTTGAGCGCCGCGATCAGCGCGAGCCCGACGGCGTCGTAGTGGCGGGAGACGACGGCGAACTTGCGGTGGTCGCGGCCCAGCTGCCCGAGGAAGGTGACCAGCTCGTCGGGTCGGTCGACCATCTGCACGACGTACACGAGCGCGCGCAGCAGCCTGCTCCGCTGGGTCGTCATCGTCACCGGGAACAGATCGCGGCAATCGGGCGCGATCACGAACAACACGCCGTAGAAGTATTGCGCCAGTTCATCGGCTCTCGGCTCGACGGCCGCAAAACTTTCACGAATCAATCGAGCGAGTTCGCGACCTTCCACGGCCGAAACGGGAAGTGCCTCGGGCGCCGTGGAGATCTTCACGGATTCAGCATTCATCGGGAACGGTAATCTCCAGTCGTGCACAGGTAAAAGCGCCGTCCATGCGGCGTCGCTGTCGCGGTACCGCCCCCGAGGGTTCCCGACTCTAGGCGTATTCCCGTGCAGATGCGCGTGATTCCGCGCGGTCCCGCTCGAACGGACCAATTTGGCCACAAGCGGTCAACTCGATCTGGCGGTGCGTGAAAACGAATCAGTCGATCGTGAACGGGTCGTATTGGATCTGGTCCAGCGCGCTGCCCGCCACGAGCATGCGCGACACCGTCGCGCGGATCATCGACGGCGAGCCGGACACGAGGATGTCGTGGCCGGGCCAGGCGCCGTAGCGCGTGATGGCCTCGGCCAGCGTCCCCTGCTCGAACCCGGGGACGTCGCCACCGCGCTCGACCACCGGCGTGACGGTGAGCCACGGGTTGGTGGCCGCGAGCGCGCGCAGTTCTTCGAGGTCGTAGAGGTCCTCGCGGGCCGGGCCGCCGTAGAAGAGGTGTGTCTTCGGGTTCTCGCCCCACAGCGCGAGGTGGTCGAGGATCGCGCGCAGCGGCGCGATGCCGGTCCCGCCGGCGACCATCAGCACGCCCCGTGACGCTTCGCGGTCGACCGTCAGCCTGCCGAGTGGCGGGCCGAGCCGCCAGACGTCGCCGGGCTGGGTGTGGCTGACGATGGCGCGCGAGACCCAGCCGCCGTCGACCGCGCGGACGTGGAACTCGATGCCGCCGTCCTCACGCGGCGCGTTCGCCGGGGAGAGGTAGCGCCACAGCCGCGGCCGCTGCGGCACTTCGACGCTCATGTACTGGCCGGGGTGGTAGGGCACCGGCTGCTCGGGCAGCAGCCGGACGAGGGCGAGGTCCCAGGTCAGCCGCCGGTGCTCGACCACGGTGGCCTGCCACGACGGCGGGTTCTGGTCGGCCGCGGCCGCGTCCTGCATGGCGCGCGCGGCGATCGTGAAGGCTTCGGCCCACGCCCGTTCGACCTCGGGCGTCCACTCCCGGCCGAGGTGGTTCTTGAGCGACGCCAGCAGCGCCGTCCCGACCGCTTCGTAGTGCCGCGGCACCACGCCGAACTTGCGGTGGTCGCGGCCGAGCTGGCGCAGGAAGGGCGCCAGGTCGTCGGGCCGGTCCACCATCTGCACGATGTGCACCAGCGCGCGCACCAGCCTGCCGCGCTGGATCTCCATGTTGATCGGGAAGAAGTCGCGCGTGGTCGGGGCGAGGGTGAACAGCATCCCGTAGAAGAACTGCGAGATGTCCGCGATGTACGGCTCGGACTTGGCCCAGCTGTCCCGGATGAGCTTGACCATCGCGGCGACCGCGGCGGGAGCTTCACGCGAGGTCGACGACCGCGGGAGCGGGCTGACGGAGTCGGCTGTCATGCGCGGGTGTTCACGGGTCGGGGACCGCCTCCCGGGTCCATCGCCACTGCTGCCACCTCGTCACTCAACGTCACCCGAACGCGCCACGCGCACGGCCCGTCCGCAGGGTAGCCGCCGGGCGGCCTTTTGCCCGCATTGTTGCTCCGACCGGGTGTATTTCCCCCGAGCCGCGGGTGGGCGACCTCACCGATCGGATGGTTGCCCAGAGCAAGCGTCCGGCAATAAACTTGTATTGCACAACTAAGGGAGGTGCCGATGGGCTTCGACGACATCGACGACGACGTCCGGGTCGAGCTCATGCGCGAGCTGAAGACCGCTTCCCAGCTCCAGCACGCCTGGATCATGCAAGCCTGGCAGAGCGAGCCGGGGCTGCACCCGGCGGCCGCGATGCTGCTCTCGGACCTGTCGAAGAACGGTGAGGCCAGGCCGTCCGAACTGGCGAAGCGCCGGTTCGTCGACCTGTCCGTGGTGAGCAGGCAGATCGCCCAGCTTTCCGCCGCCGGGCTGGTCGACCGCCGTCCCGCGCCCGAAGACGGCCGGGCGTCTCTGGTGAGCGTCTCGGAAAAGGGCCGGGCCGAACTCGCCCGCTGGCGCGCCAACTACCTCGAATTCATGGAAAAGGCGCTCGGTGGCTGGGACGACGAACGCGTCACCGACCTCACCGAGCGGCTCGCGGGGATGAACGCGGACCTCCGCCGTGCCCTCGGCAGCACCGAATGCCCGGCCGCCCCGGTCAAGTGACGCAGTGCCGCCGGAGTGACACTCGCAGTTGCCTTTCGCGCGCGGGAAAGTCTCCGTTCGGTCCTGACCGGTCGGCGTTTTCCGGGGTTACCTTCGGTGGGTGACGCATAGCCGGGTCGCACTGCTGTGCGCGCTGGGGATCGACAACTTCGGCTCGGGTCTGTTCCTCCCGCTGGCCCTGGTCTACGTGACCCAGGTGGTCGGCGTGCCGCTCGCGATGGCGGGCACGGCGGTCACGCTCGGCACCGTCGGCGGCCTCGTCGTGCCGCCGCTCGCCGGCCGGCTCGTCGACCGCGTCGGGCCGCGCACGGTGGTGATCGGCGCCCAGCTGCTCC
>NZ_JAAGNB010001845.1:0-1864 GCF_010550475.1 Amycolatopsis sp. SID8362 | reverse complement strand
GCGGGCTCGGGCTTCGGGTCGGGCTTGGGGTCCGGCTTCGGTTCCGGGGTGGTGTCCGGCTTGGGTTCGGGTTTCGGCTCGGGGGTCGCCGACGAGGGGGTGGTGTCTGGCTTGGGCTCGGGTGTGGTGTCCGGTTTGGGTTCGGGCTTGGGCTCTGGCGTGGCCGAGGAAGAGGACGGTGCGGGCTCGGGCTTCGGGTCGGGCTTGGGGTCCGGCTTCGGTTCCGGGGTGGTGTCCGGCTTGGGTTCGGGTTTCGGCTCGGGGGTCGCCGACGAGGGGGTGGTGTCTGGCTTGGGCTCGGGTGTGGTGTCCGGTTTGGGTTCGGGCTTGGGCTCTGGCGTGGCCGAGGAAGAGGACGGTGCGGGCTCGGGCTTCGGGTCGGGCTTGGGGTCCGGCTTCGGTTCCGGGGTGGTGTCTGGCTTCGGCTCGGGCTTGGGCTCGGGGGTCGCCGAGGACGGGGTGGTGTCTGGCTTCGGCTCGGGTTTGGGCTCGGGCGTCGTGTCCGGCTTGGGCTCGGGCTTCGGTTCCGGCGTTGCGGAGGACGGCGTGGTGTCGGGCTTCGGCTCCGGCGTCGCCGAAGTCGGCTTGGGGTCCGGTTTCGGGGCCGGAGTGGCGTCCGGCTTCGGGGTGGGCGTCGGGGTGAGGCTGCTCGACGGGGGCTTGACCGCGGCCAGGTCGTCGCCCGCCTTGCCCATCTTCGTCAACGCCTGGAGCAGATCGCCGAGCTTCTTCGCCAGCTGGGCCAGCTTCGCGCCGATCTTGCCGAGGGCCGTGGCCACCGTGCCGATGGTCGTGCCGATGAAGATGGCGATCGACGCGCCGAACGTCACCGGGGCGAGGGCCGCCGCGATCAGGGCGCCCTTGATGATCGTCGCGAGGAGCATCGCGATCAGGTCGCGGAGGATGCCGCGGAAGGCGCCGACGATGCCGCCCGCGATCTTCATGTTCTTGCCGGCCTGGTCGAGGTACCAGCCGAGGGAACCCAGCTGCTCGGTGACCGCGTCCATGTCCTTCTTGAACTGGTCCGCGGCGTTGCCGCTCCACTCCTTCAGCAGCGTGTCGAGCGCTTGCTGGTGCTGCGTCGACCACTCCTCGAGCTTCTTCTTCTCCGCGGTGAGCGCTTCACTGGCCGCCGCGATGCCGATCGGGTCGCCCATCAGGATGTCCAGCGGCCAGCGCAGGATCGTGATGTGTTCGATGAGCCAGCCGATCCCGGCCGTGAGCAGGCTGCCGATCGGGTCGAGCACGAGGCCGATGGTCTCCAGCGCCATGCCCGCCGAGCCGATGCCGATCGCGACCTTGTCGTTCTCCTTGACGGCCTTGTCGAGGCCGATCGCCGCCTCGAAGAAGCCCGCGCCGGCCGACGCGTTGTCGCTGTTGAACAGGTCCGAGCCGTGGAGGCTGACGTCCTTGCTCTGGTAGTCGTCGCCCACTAGTCGAACCTCACGATCGAGTTCACGGCGTCCTCTTCACCCGACTGGTAGCGCTTCGCGGCCTCGGTGACCTTGTCGGCGAACTCGCCGATGGTCTTGGAGTAGGCGTCGAACTGGTGGCGCGCCTTGTCCGTCCAGGTGCTCGCGCCCGCGGCCATCAGCTGGCACGCCGGGTTGATGCCGAACATGCCGGGGTCGCAGACCATGCCGCCGACGAGGTCCGATGTGCTCTTGAGGTTGCTCTGCAGCTCGTCGAGGTGCTTGCCGAAGGTGGCCAAGGGATCCGAAGAGACCTTGAAGCCGCCGCCGCTCACCAGGGGTTCGATTCGTCGTCGAGGTGGTCGTCGGCACGGGGACGGCGACGCGGGACGGACGGCGGCGGAGGCATGGCGGCCGGGCGCGGCGACGCGGGCGGCGGGGTCCGCTCGGGC
>NZ_JAAGNB010001787.1:0-1682 GCF_010550475.1 Amycolatopsis sp. SID8362 | reverse complement strand
GCGGCCCCGGACGGCGAGCTCATGCGCCGCATCCTGGACGGCCTCCGCAAGCTGGACTGATCGCTACGAGCCGAGCGCGGCCGGCGACTCCGCCTCCGGGATCAGCAGCCGGGGCGCGCCGGTGCCGTCCGCCGGGACCGACCAGACGTCGGCGTGGCCCGGCGCCCGCGCCACGCCGTAGCCGATCGTGTGGTCGTCGAGCCAGGCCGGCTGGTCGTCGACGCTGCGGGTCTCCGCCAGCGGCGTCACCTTCGCGGCCGCCAGGTCCAGCACCGACAGCCGCCAGCCGCGGGCCGGGTCGCCGTCCACCGCGGCCTTGAACGCCACCCGCGTGCCGTCCGGGGACAGCGACGGGCATTCGACGTTTTCCCGGATCGTGCGGATCGTGTGCGCCGCGAAGTCGCCCGCGACGAGGTACCGGTGGCCCGCCGACGACATGGTCGCGTAGAAGTGGCGGTCGTCGGCGGTGAACGTGACGCCCCAGAAGTTGAGGTCGGCCGCCTGGTACGGCTTGCCGTCGAGGGTCACCGCGTAGTCCTCGAGCGTGCCGGCCAGGTCGCCGGTCGCGGTGTCCAGGATGCCGGCGCGGGTGGAGAACATGCCGCCGTTGTAGGAATCCCCGGTGACGAAGACGGTCCACGCGAGCATCCGCCCGTCCGCCGACACCCGCGCCCGGTTCGGCAGCCCGACGAGCGGGATCTCCCGCTTCGACGTCAGTTGCGCGTCCAGCACCGCCAGCTGGTAGGTGGTCAGGTCGCCGTCCGGGCGCAGGCAGAGCCCGGTGCCGCCGGCGGCGTACACCCGGCTGCAGGACAGCGGCGAGACCGTCCGCGGGCCGCCCGGGTCGGTGACGGACACGGTGGCGACGTGCCCGCGGTCGGCGTCGGCCGTGCTGCGGAACAGCAGCCGCGGGCCGGGGGAGAGGCTGACCGCGCCGGTCGCCGTGGTGTCGTGGCCGCGCGCGCTCGCGAACCCGACGTACGCGACCGCGGCCCCGGCGAGCACAAGCACGCCGGCGATCGCGATCAGGATCCGGGTCTTCATGCGGTGGCCTTCCGGGGCGAGAGAACGGCGAACGTCACGCCGATCGCGACGACCGCCGCGCCGGCGGCGACGCCGATCGCGAGCTCGGGACCCCAGAACTGCCACGCCAGTCCGAAGAGGACGGACGAGGTGAAGTACGCGAGGGCCTGGACGGTCTGCACGAGCGAAATTCCCGTGGTGCGCAACGACTCCGGCAGCAGCGGGCCGGCCAGCGCCATCAGCACGCCGTCGGTCGCCGCGTAGAAGGCGCCGTACAACGCCAGCGCCAGGGCGAACAACGGCCACCCGGACACCGGCCCGGCCAGCAGCAGGTAGACGACGGCGAGCGCGCCGTACCCGCCGAGCACCACGGGCAGCCGCCCGATCCGGTCGGCCAGCGCGCCCAGCGGCGCGGCGAGCAGCAGGTAGCTGAGGTTGGTGCCGACCGCCAGCAGCGGGAACCAGCCGGTGGCGATGTCTTCCTTGTGCTGCAGCAGCAGGTAGACGAACCCGTCGCCGACCGTGGCCAGCCCGAGCACGCACGCCGCCACCAGCAGCCGCCGCACGCCGCTGCCGCGCAGCAGGGCCGCCGCCGCGCGCGGGGTGACGGGGTTCGCGGACGCTTTCGGCGTGCGGTGGTCGCGGACGAACAGCACCAG
>NZ_JAAGNB010001740.1:0-1550 GCF_010550475.1 Amycolatopsis sp. SID8362 | reverse complement strand
CGTCGTGCGGGTGCTGCTCGACCTGCTCGCGCTCGGCGCGCCCGGGCTGGCGTACGTGGCGTGGGTCGCCCTCGGCGGCGGGTTCGCCGAGATGGTCGAGCAGCTCACCGGCGGCGTGCCCGCGTACGGCGAGCGGCTGCTCGGGCTGTGGCTGGCCGACCCCGAGGTGCTGACGAAGGCGCCGGTGCGCGAACTCGGGTTCTTCGCCGTCATCGCCGTGGTGCTGCTGGCCGTCCGGCTGCCCGGCGACCGGCTCGGCGCGGCCGGGCGGGTCGCGTCGTGGCTGCTGGTGCTCGCCGGGGCCGCCGCAGTGGTCTGGACCGTCGTCGACGGCCGGTTCACCGGCTCCTCGCGCTGGGCGGACGTCCTGTGGTGGATCGTCGCGGTCAGCGTGCCGGTGAACGCGGCCGTGGCGCGGAAGGTGCCGTGGGCCGGGCTGCTCGTGCTCGCCACCGGGTTCATGACCAGCCTGTCGTGGGGCAACGACACCCCGACGCTGCTCACCGGCACCCTCGCGCTGACGGCGTTGCTGCTGCTGAGCCACGTCGTCCCGCCGCGGCCGCGGCTGGCGCGCCGCTGGGTGACCGCGACGGCCGGGCTGACCGCGGTCGCGGTGTGCGGCTGGGTCGTCGTCGCCCGCCACGACCAGGCGGCCTACCTCGACCTCGGGCACGACCGGCTGACCGCGGACCTCGGCGACGTCAGCCCCGCGATGTCGGGCATCCGCACCAACCCCTCGACCTACGCCTACGTCCGGCAGATCCGCGACTGCCTCGACCGCTTCCCGGCCCCGCGGACGGCGGTCCTGCCGGACAACGCGTTCGCCTACCCCGCGTTCGGCCTGACCAACCCGTTCCCGCTGGAGTGGCCGCTGCCGCTGGAGATCGTCGGCGACGCGCCCCAGCGGATGCTCGCGAAGAGCGACGAGCTCAACCGCGAAGGCGGCTACCTGGTGCTGTTCCAGACGGTGCCGAGCCGGCTGCTGGCCACCGGCGGCCCGGTGCCGGCGGAGGTCCCCGCCGACACCCCCGTGTTCACCTACCTCGGCCTGGAGCGGGCGATCCAGGCCCGGCTCACCGGCCGCGTGGTGACCTGCGGCAGCTTCGTGGGCAAGTACGCGCCCTGACCTTCAGGAAGCGCGGCCGGCCTCGCTGAGCGCGCTGAACACCTCGATCAGCGCCTGGGCGATGGTTTCCCCGTCGTCGCCCGACATCAGCTCGCCGAACTGGACGCTTTCGGCGGCGACCCGGGCGCTGCGGACGGCCATCGCCCGCTCGTACTCCGCCAGCGCTTCTTCGACCGGGTGCGCGGCCAGTGCTTGCCCCAGCTCGGCGCCGTCGAGCATGGCCAGGTTGGCGCCTTCGCCGTTGACCGGCATGAGGTGGGCCGCGTCGCCGACCAGCGTCACCCCGGGCACGCGGTCCCACTCGTGCCCGGGCGGCAACGTGTAGTGCGGGCGCAGGACGGGCGCGGTGTCGCCGTCGGTGATCAGCGCGGTCAGCTCCGGCGCCCAGCCCTCGAACTCCGCCGCGATCCGGGCGGCCGCCGCG